>JAKAKE010000211.1 GCA_021824625.1 Bacteroidota bacterium
TTAAACCCAAATTATTCATTAGGGAATTCATAATAGTTTGTAAGTGTCATGCTGAGCGAAGTCGAAGCATCTCATTCGTGTAAGAGATTCTTCGTCGTTTCACTCCTCAGAATGACAAGCCTGTTCTTAGTCCTTAGGTATTTCATAGTTTCTAATGAATATTTTGGGTTAAAAAAACTATGTTTTATTCCTAATCTCATCACTTTTTTATAAGTTCATAAATCGGTTGAACATGACGGATTAAAATCAAAATGCATATTGCTATTGTGAGATAAAACAGAATTTCCCCGCTGAAGTTTGGAATCATCATTATTTTCATAATCAGATTTTCTTTAATGATAATAAGAAATGCGGGAGAAAGCACTGTAGCGGCTGCGTTTGCAATGTGGACATTTCTTTTAATCAACATAAATTCGATTACCCATAATGATGTCCAAATAATAATAAGCAAAGGATTAATCATCAATGACACTCCGACAGCAGAAGACAAGCCGCGTCCTCCTTTGAATTTCATAAACACACTGAAATTATGTCCGAGTACAACAAAAAATCCGGCAAGAGAAATAATTATAACATTATCGTTTGATAGAAGTCGGGCAATCAGAATTACTCCTGCTCCTTTGAAGCAATCGAGAATGAAAACAGCGATTCCAATCCACTTTTTACCTGTTATGTCATAACTGTTCATTGCACCTATGTTGCCTGTTCCTTTTTTCCGCAGGTCTTCGCTGTAAAATACTTTTACAATGATGAAAGCCCATGGGATTGAACCAAGAAGGTAGGAAAGCAGTATTATAGTAATTAAACTGAAAGTCATCTTTTAATCCCTTTTAATTCCATAAGAAATTCCTTCATTGTCGAATATAACAATTCAAGCGGCAATCCGACAATATTATAATAACATCCGTTGATATGACTGACAAACACAGCACCAAAATCATCCTGAATGCCATAAGCACCTGCCTTGTCAAGAGGCGAGCCTGTTCCTGCATAAGCCTCAATCTCATTCTGCGAAAGTGTTCTGAATGAAACCTCTGTTTTTTGTACGGCAACTTTTTTCTTCATCATTTCTGCATCAACAAGAGCAATGCCTGTATAAACAATATGAGTTTTGCCGCTGAGAGTATTCAACATTCGGATTGCATCTTTTTTGTCAACCGGCTTGTTAAGTATTGTTCCATTCAGTACGACTATAGTGTCAGAGCCAAGCACAATAGCAGGTTTTCCAATTTTCTTTGCGATGTATTCGGCTTTTTTCAATGATAATTCTTTAACATGCTCAACAGGGTCAACGCCATCCGAAAAATCATCTTCATCAATATCGGCAGGTATCACCTCAAATTCAAATCCGAGTTGATGCAGAAGTTTCTGCCGCCTCGGCGACTGCGAAGCAAGTATAAATGGTTTATCGAGATTTATAAGTTTTGCTATGTTGAGCATAAGATATTAAAATCAAATTAATTCCTTCAGTGATTCAATTGTAAGATTCACCTTTTTGAGAATATTATGCAGTGTTCCTTTTTTTATTTCCTTATGATTGGGGATGGTGACTGAAATATTTTTATCAGGATTGTGCATAAAAATATGACTGCCCCGTTGATGGTCAATAATGAAGCCAAGCCTTCTCAGTGCTCTGATAAGTTCTTTTCCTGAAAAAGTTTTACTCATAAAGCAACTTCTAACACTCTTGATTTCTGGTTGGCACTAGTTTGTATTTGATTCAATTTTTCAAGACCTTCAAGGTAGCAAATTATAGCATCTTTCGCATTTATTAGTGCTTCTTCTTCTGAATCTCCTTGAGTGTAGCAACCATCCAAAGCCGGTACAAAGACATTATATCCACCCTCTTCTGCAGGGTCAAGTATTACATTGAAAGTCATTATTTACCTAATTAATATTGCTAATAATTTATTAACGTGGTTTTAATAGAAAAATTTTGTGATTGTTTTGAAAAGCTCAATATTAGCTAAACAACTATTTCCCTAAAATCATCATCTTCTCTGCTGACACACCTTTGCTTGTTTTCATAACAACAAAATATATCCCAGAGGAATACTAATAATATTCAAACAATTCTTTAATTCCTAAATTCGTTATTTGTGTTTTCATTTCAATATTATTTTTTCAATATGTATCATGGTATATGGAAAAAGGCCCGATTAAAATATATAAAGGCTGAAAAGGTTTTTTTTAAAGAAATATGAAAAAGATAAAAAAACAATTTAAAATTTGAATATTGTTTGCCAATTCAAAATAATACATCCCAAATACCGTTGTAATTTAGGAATTTTTTATAATAAGAAATAAATTCAATGATATATATAAAAATTTGGATTAAAAAATCATTTAAGAAGTGGATTCTTCTTCTTCTAAGTTTTGCAGTCGTACAGCCAGTTTTTGCACAAAAGCTTTTCATACCAATGGATTTATCACAGACAGACCACCTGAAAGCTTATGGCTTGGCATATTGGATATTAAAGCAGGGACAGCCCGTTGACTGGCTCCTGAACTACCGAGGAGGCTCTTTCATGACCGACTATAGCGATTTGTTTGCTTCGGAGTGCAGAATTCGCGGTGTTAGTTTCGAGCAGATTGACGGTGCTTCTGCAGCTAGTATTTATGCCGAAGTTCAAGGTGAAAATGTAAACATGGATGTAGTCAAATTGGAAAAGCCTCCGAGAATCGCAGTCTATGCTCCTCCCGGCTCACAGCCCTGGGACGATGCCGTGAGGCTTGCCCTCGATTATGCTGAAATCGAGCATGATATTATCTGGGATGAGGAAGTGATGGGAGGAAAGCTCGATAAATACGACTGGCTGCACCTGCACCATGAAGACTTCACAGGACAGTACGGTAAGTTTTGGGCAAGTTATAACAGTGCTCCCTGGTATATTGAACAGGTGGCTCTTAATGAAGGAATGGCAAAGAAACTCGGTTTTTCAAAAGTATCAGAGTTGAAAAAGGCTGTTGTGCGTAAGATTACAGAGTTTGTTGCCAATGGAGGATTTCTTTTTGCTATGTGCAGTGCAACAGACACCTACGATATTGCAATTGCATCAATGAACATTGACATTTGCGGCCCCATGTTCGACGGTGACCCAGCAGACCCTCAGGCTAATGATAAGCTTGATTTTACTAATACATTTGCTTTTGAAAATTTCAAGCTGATAATGGACCCTTACGTCTATGAATATTCAAACATTGACGTAACTGAGAAAGCATTGAATAATCCCGATTATGACTATTTCACTTTGTTCGATTTTTCGGCAAAGTATGACCCGGTGCCAACAATGCTGACCCAGGACCATGCAAATGTTATTCATGGGTTTATGGGACAGACCACTGCATTTCATAAACAATTCATCAAGAAAAACGTAACAATCCTTGGCGAAAGAGATGGCTCGGATGAAGTAAGATATATTCATGGGAATATTGGAAGAGGCACTTTCACTTGGTATGGCGGGCATGACCCGGAGGATTACCGCCACTTTGTTTACGACAAGGAAACAGATTTGCATTTGTTTAAAAACTCGCCGGGTTACAGGCTTATTCTGAATAATGTACTGTTTCCCGCAGCAAAAAAGAAAAAGCAGAAGACATGATAATATAGTTACTCTGTTACTTAATGATTATATGTGTTAGTTCTAAATTTTCAATTTTCAATTTCTAATTTTAAATGAATTTTCAATGTAAAAATTGAATAATATTATATTGAGTCTGATTGTAAATTACACATTATGTCAGTCTGAGCGTAGTCGAAGACTGATTAGAACAAGGTTGTCATGCTTCGACTTCACTCGGTATGACAGATTTTCAATTAGACTTTATATAAGTTTATTCTTTATCATCATTACTTGAAATAAATAAGTTGTCCAAATACGACAAAGATTTAAATAAATTTTAAATTAAAAATTTCATAATTTACTGAAAATTGTAAAATTGAAAATTTTAAATTATTGATACAGAAATAAAAAATTATTAGTAATATGAGTTAATTATTTTCACATTTTTTTTGTCAGACTTTTATCTATTACTATATTTGCTTAATTAGGTTAGAATTAAAAATTAAATGAATTAAATGCTTAGAAAAAGAGCTATCAGATTGTTCATCATTATTTTCGGATTTTACTCTTATTGTCATGTATCTTATGCACAAAGTATCGTAAGTGTTCCTGATACGGCAATTCCAAGAGGTAAAATTTATAGCATACCAATTAGCGGGAAAATTGAGCAATCCGGCGTTGACAACATCAGGATAAGACTTCAATTCAATGCAAGAGTGATTAACATAAAGTCTGCAACAGGTTCAGATAATTACATTATGAAATGCCTGACACCAAAACTCATTAATCCCGACCTTACGAACATTGATACGGCAACCATTGATATAACCTGCGATAGTATTTCTTCATCAACTGCAGGGATATTTTGTATGATTGATGTCGAGGGACTGGCAGGCCCGGATTCTTTAACGTTGTTAACCCCCATTGCCATATACGTGAATGAAATCCCTGACCTTTTGGCTACAGCTAAATCAGGACTAATCAAGGTCCCGGGGCCGCTTGTTCATCAGCGTTTCCCGGAATGGTTAGGACAGAACTATCCGAATCCTTTTTCATGGTTCTGTTTCTTTCCAATTAGTATTGAGAAGTCAACAAAAGTAGATTTCAAAATCTTCACTAATGACGGGTCGGAAGTAATTTCTTCAAATAGCTTTTGGGAAACTATTGAACTTTATAAAGAAACCGGTACCGGAGAAGTTAAGATTAACTGGCATGCGGACTTACTTGAAAGAGGTAATTATAAACTGCATTTAATACCTGATGCCGAACTTGCAAGCGGCTCATATTTCCTTGTTATGAAGACTGACAACGGTATTTACAATAAAAGATTTCTTTATTTAAAATAATGAAAACCGCATCAAAATACTTGTTATTGTTTGCAGTTCTGATATTGATGACTCAGGCTTTTGAACTATTGGCGCAGAAAGACAGCATTGCTCCCAAGGATAGACGTAAGATTCTCAATATTAAGAACTCGGAAGGAACTGAGTTCTGGCTTTGCTTTATGCAAAATTTTGAGGAAAGCGATAAAACATCAAACTCAAATGTTCTTTTGCTTGAACTCTTTATTACTGGGAGCTATGATACAAAAGTCAGAATAGAGATTGATGGTTTGAACTTTAAGAAAGATACCTTTCTTGTTGGCGGCACAGTCAATAATATCAAAATCAATCCCAAAGCAATGACAACCTGGAAGGAACAGGCTGAACGCCTCGCGATACACATAACATCCGAATTGCCGATTTCGGTTTACGGCTTGAATCGCCGCTTTCAGACGACAGATACCTATCTCGGTTTGCCGGTCAGCGTACTTGGAACAGAATACCGGGCAATGTGCTATAATGTCGCAAATAAGCTAATGTCTGAATTTGAGATAGTAGCCGTCGAAGACAGCACAGAAATATTAATTGTACCGACTGCAAATACATATAAAGCAGTAAAGGGGGAACAGGACAGGGTATTTTTGAAAAAAGGTGATGTTTACCAGGTGTTTGCCCGATACGAGCCATTGGGGAGATGCGACCTGACAGGTACCTATATTAAATCAAATAAGAAAATCGCAGTCTTTAGCGGACATCAATGTGCTTATGTGCCACAGCATATAATTGCTTGTAATCACCTTGTGGAACAATTGCCTTCAGTTCCATCATGGGGTAAACATTTTTACATAGGCAAACTTGAATCGAGGTCAAAGTATTCATACAGAGTGTTAGCAAATGAGCCTAGGACAAAAATCTTCGAGGATAGTAAACTTGTCAAAACATTAAATGGCGGTGAATATTACGAAGGCATGTCAAGCAGGGATATACAAATCACAGCCGACAAACCTGTTCTCGTTGCCCAATATTCCCAGGGTTTTATGAACGGGGATTCAATCGGCGACCCGATGATGCTTTTCATCAGTCCGACACAGCAGTTTCTGAATGAATACCGGTTTGCGACTCCTGTAAATGGCTCTTGGAAGCATTATGTCAATGTTGTGGTTCCGACAAAAGCTATTGGAACAATGCTTCTTGACGGAAAAACGATTGATTCAACCAAATTCCACTCACTCGGTCTCAGCCGTTATTCAATTGCATATATACAGGTACCGTTCGGCAGTCATACAATCGAAGGACAACTTCCGTTCGGAATGTCATCTTATGGATTTGGATTCGGTAACGATGCCTACGATGCATATGGCACTATGGGTGGCCAGTCATTCCACGAATATGAACCGGCCAGGGATACACTTATTCCAAAGTGCGAGCTGAATAAAGATAACCCTTCTGAAAGCGTAATTTTTCGTGATGATAGGGAGGATGACACAGGATTGAAAAGATTAAAACTCCTGCAATCCAATGGTGTTGATGTTACGGTTCCGGGTTTTGAAGAGGGATTGCTTCAGCTTCCCGTTGAAATAAAATTAAAAAATACAGGGACTTTCGGCAGAGCTGTGTTCCAGGTAGAAGACGTTGCCTTTAACTCGGCAATTTATACTGTATGTTGTCATTACGATTCGAAACCGGGTAAGAATGTCCTGGATATTTCTCAGGGAGAAAACGAAGACTGCGTTCCTGACCCGGGTTGGCAGTTGGGAATTTTCGGCAAGTATTCTGCAGGTTTCCATTCGGCAGATTTTTCAAATACGGGTAATTTAACTTCGGACGGAAAATTTGGCGATGCTTTTGGGTTTAGTGGTATTGGAGGGTTACTTCTTGAAAGGCAGATAAAATCAGATTTGGTTGCAACCTTCCGTCTTTCATTTGAAAATTATGGCGGCTCTTTATCAGCTCCCGGCATAGTTGGTAACAATATGGACTCTATAACACATGAACTAAGGCCCTATCAGGAAGAAAGAGAAATAACACTGGATGGTTTATATTTGCATATAACCCCTGCCGCCGAATGGTTTTTTTCAACATACATATATTTACTCGGCGGATTAAATTTCGCTCTGAATTTATCTGATGCCGTTACGGTAAAAGACAGGATTTTAATGCCTGACGATGTAGTTTTTGAAAATGGCAAGAAAGAAATCATCAGGGACATATCTCCCAAAAACCTAAGTTCACTCAAAGGTTTCAGGCTCGGTATGTTTGCGGGATTAGGTGTTACTTACCCGATTGACTACAGATTCTCTTTGTTTGGAGAATCATATTATACGCTCCATTTTGGAAGCCTGATTGATGATGGAGACTGGGGATTCCGGCAGCTTTCATTTCAGGCAGGAATTAAAATAACATTGTGAGAAAATTATACTAATGGCATCAGGAAGTTTGAAAAGAATTTATGCTGTATTTAATAAAGACACAAAAAGTGAACTAAGGACCCGCTATTCAATCTCTGCTATCTTCCTATTCATACTGACAACAATTACTATGATTGCCATTTCTGCGGCGAACGAGAAATTGAACCCGGCTATTTCTGCAGGGATACTTTGGGTGATTTTGTTCTTTTCGGCTATGACGGGTATAGCAAAAGCGTTTGTCAGTGAAGAAGAAAGGGGAACAGGACTCCTTTTGAAAATTTACACATCAAACGAAGCAGTTTACTTTGGAAAGCTGTTATTTAACATTTTACTTTGCCTCTTGCTGAATATAGCATCTGCACTTTTTTTTCTTCTCATAAATAGCGGGTTAGCCGTAAAAGAACCTTTGATTTTTATTTATATGCTCATTCTCGGCAGTCTGGGACTTGCTTCCGGTACAACGCTCATATCTGCTATAATTGCACGTGCAAATGTTAAAGGAGCATTATTTCCCGTCTTATCCTTTCCGATACTTCTGCCATTGATTGTCGCCGGAATAGGATTAACCAGGCTTTCATTTGAAGGCGGTTCATTTGCCGAAGCACAAAGCGATTTCCTCCTAATGCTTGCCTACAGCGGAGTACTCATCCCCGCATCATATATACTATTCGACCAGATATGGGAAGAATGAAATAATTACTAATTAACAATACACAATTTAAAATTAAGGCTGTTAGGGTAAATTAATTCAATATAACAATTCTATCGCATAGCGATTATATGTCTGTAGCAAATAAATAAGGACAAATCAATCTTTTTCCGTTATACTTGTCATTCCGTGTCCGGTACGGAATCCATAGCACCCTTGTTATTCTGAACCGGGTCCAGAA
Source organism: Bacteroidota bacterium (assembly GCA_021824625.1). GTDB lineage: Bacteria > Bacteroidota > Ignavibacteria > Kapaibacteriales > UBA2268 > XYC2-FULL-35-21. The sequence continues at coordinate 8,184 of JAKAKE010000211.1, forward strand.
TGACATTTTATATAATGTATTATTTATCTCTCTGTCTTTTTATCTCAAATAAAATTATTCCTGCAGAAACGGATGCATTGAGAGAAGACACTTTTCCATATAAAGGAATCTTGACCATAAAATCGCAATGATTGATTATCCCTGGCCTAAGGCCTTTGCCTTCGCTGCCGATGAGCAGGACATTTGGCTGATTGTAAATATTATCAGAATATAATCTGTCTGCATCGGATGATGTACCGATAATCCAAAAGCCGCTGTCCTTCAATGTTTGAAGTGCCTGCGACAGATTATTCACTTTTGCAATAGGAAGGTGGCTCATGGCTCCGGCAGAGGCTTTTACGGCAACGGGTGTGATTGGTGCAGTGTTATGCTCAGGTAGTATTAATCCCGAGGCACCCGAACATTCGGCAGAGCGGGCTATTGCTCCGAGATTGTGGGGGTCAGTTATTCCGTCGAGTGCAATTATGACTGGCAGTTTATTATCAGTATAAGATTTTTCAATCAATTCCTCGAGACTCAAAATATCGAAACTGCGAATGATAGCCGCTACACCCTGGGAGTTTGAGCCTTTGGGCAAATAATTTTTTTCGAGTTCGTTGAATTTTCTCTTATCGAGATTAGAACATTTGATACCTGCTTTCTTGGCATTTGAATATATGCTGTTTATCGGTTCGCCTTTCATTCCAAAGCAGATAAAAATCTTTTCGATAGGATTGCCCGAAGCAATTGCTTCAAGCACTGGATTTCTTCCGAATATGTAGCTGTTTTTATTTTCCATAATTCAAATTTAATGATTACAGTTTAATTTCTGTACAATAGCATCAACAAAAGGCTGTTTAGCATCCGAAAAAATGTTCATATAAAGGTCGGGTTCGATCATTTCAACTTCCATAACATAGAATTTACTATCTGAAACGACTCCGTCAACACGGACATAAAGACAATCGTCAATATAATAATCAGCAATCTTTTTTGCAGTCTGGTAAACAGTTTCAGGAGGCTGAACATGATAATATTTCCCGCCATAATTGTATTGAACGCGGTAATCACCTTTTTGCGGAACTTTCAGAATAGAGTAGGAATAACCGTTGCTGAAGAAAATGTTAGACCATTCACCTTCAGTTTCGATTTCTTTCATATATTTTTGAAGTAAAAATTGTTTCCCCATAAAGCTATTAGTGATATTATTTTTATTTCTCAGATGATTAATATCAGATAAAAAATATGTGTTTTGTGCATTAGCAGATATAGCAGGTTTCAGAACAAATCGCTCCCAGCCTGTACTTTCTGCTATATCTTCAATATTGTTTAAATCGTTAGGTTCAAGAAACAGAGTTGGTATTACATTAAATCCGGCTTTCATCAATGTTTTCAGATAGAACTTATGCATATTTTCAAGCATAACCGATGCGGGATTCCATAAATTCAATTTAATTTTGACAAAATATTCCAAAAGGTTTCCGAATTCATCATGTTTAAGATGATAACCCCAGGCAGTCCTCATCAACAGCATATCGAAGCTTTCCCAAGGCACACAAGGCTCGTCCCATACAATCGGTTCAGCATTAATATTTTTTTCAGACAACATATTAACAATGTCTCTGTCATATTCGAGGAGCTTTGATATTTCCTTGGATGTAATGATTCCTATGCTATTCATTTATCGTTTATTAAATAAATAATTATTAACCATATAGCGAAATTTATTTCAAAATAAAAATAAGGAAAATTTAAAAAAGTTAAGGAAATGTTTTTTTTTCATATTCAAATTATTATATTGTAATTACAAATATGCAAATTTTATCAAGGCTGAATTATGAATTACGAACTGACCGGCAAATTAGTCGAAAAATTCGACACTCAAAAGATTGGCGAAAACTTTCAGAAACGTGAATTTATCCTCGAAATTGTTGACAACAGAAACGGTACTGAGTACACCGATTACATCAAATTCCAGCTTGTCAAGGACAAATGCGGTGTTCTGGATAACTATGACATGAACCAGGATATAAAAGTCAGTTTTAACATCCGCGGCAGAAAATTTGATAAAGAAGGTAAAACAAGTTATTTTACAAATCTCGAAGCATGGAAAATAGAAAAAATGATTCCTCTGAGGCAATAGAATTAAAATAGAAATACTGAAATTAATTTTTTAATTTTATTTTTAAGAATTATTTCTTAATAATTGTATAGGATTTAATTCATAAAAGATAAAAATATTTTGAACTAATTACCATTTATTTTTCGATTTCATTTAATCTTAAACAAAAGTTTTGAGTATGATACACCCCGGGATTCGAGTCTCACTATATATGTTCCTGAAGATAAATATTCTGTATTAATACTAACCATATTATTTTTAATATTAATATTATTTTCATACACAATATTTCCGAGAAGGTCAAATAAATAAACACTCACATCATCAGACCTATTGTTTTTGAAATATATATTTATTTTGTCATTAAATGGATTTGGATTTATCGAAAAATACGAATAATTATCAACATTGTTATCAGCAATTCCAACAAGTCCTTTGACCGGGAAAGCAAGAATAGTCAAGGAGTTTGGAGGAAATTGGTATAATGTATTAAAAACAAAATCTCCTTCATTTGGTATAACCTTGAAAGGCTCAGAAGGAGTATTCATATCCAAATAATTCGGACTGCTGAGAGTATAAACTTTAGTATTCAAACCCTGATTAATTACATTACATAAAATCAATGTATTTACAGTGTCACTCGAGTGTCTGTTAACAACCGAAAGAAATAAAGTGTCTTCTGTTGCAGTAGCTACAGCATCCAGCCATTTCACATTTTTGGGACTCCAGGGTATTTTTTCTTCAGGTATATCATAGGTCGGACAGGAAATATCAACAGGGAAAGAAATAATACCTGAGTGATTTCTCATTAGCATTGATGCATAATAAGGAGCACCGCCAAAAATTTGCCTCTTCTGTGTCAAAGAATCGAACCTGCTAATTAATATGCCGGATTCTACGAATGTAGTTCTCTCAGCTAAAACAAAGGACTCTGGATTTCTCATGTAAATGTGTAATGTTAAAGCGTCAGCAATAGCTGTTTCCATTGCCCAGCTTCGGACATCGTTGACCCATCCTTGTGAGTGACCAGACCACCATTCTGTAACAGCTTGTTTCGTTTTTGGATAATAGCTGGAATCGCAAAGCCATTGGAAAATATTTTTTAAACTATTTTCACCATATTCAATCGAACCAATTAAAAAAAGCAAATGATATGTTGTGTCATCACTTTGGATTGAACCATTTACATGGTGCCAGCCATATAGGTCAACTTTATTCCCGGCTATTTCCATAACCGAATTAAAATAATTAAAACCTTCCCAAATATTACCGTCAATCATAGTTATAATTGAACTGTCAACTGACTTCATTGCATCATAATAAAGCAAGTATCTGTTAGCCATATTGATGGAATCATCATATTGTTCATTACCAACTTCCCAATATTTTACGTTGTAAGGTTCAGGATGTCCGTTGGCGGTTCGCATTGCTCCATATTTTGTTTCTATGCTTCCATTACAATATTCCACCCATGAAGCGGCTTCTTCTGGAGTACCATCAACAAAATTAACAGTCAAATGCGGCTCTGCTCCTATTAACCGGCAGAATGATATGAATTCATCAGTTCCGAAATCCAGTCTTTGTGATATTCCTTCAAAACATAAATTTGGAGATTGCCTTTGGTCTATATCTCCGATGCCATACTCCCAATGAGCAGCAGGAATGTCAGCAAAGAATCCCCCGGGGTATCTTAAAATTCCCGGCTTCAAATTTTTAAAGTAATTATAATGTTCAGCGCGAATTCCATAAACATTATTCTGAGGCATGAATGAGGATTCGTCGAGATATACTGAGCCAATTCCATTTATTGTTAGTGTTAACATTGCCTGAGTTATACCGGGTAAATATGGAACAGTAAAACTAATTTTTTGCCATGATGTATAGGGTATTCCAATTCTGAAAGTGTAATGAATAATGCTGAATGAGCTGTCATATAATGTAAATATCAGTTCCCGAACAGATTCATCTCCTTTAAAATAAATATAAAAATCATTAGCTGATGTATCACTCAGGAATACATGCTGAAAAATTCCAAAAATCCCTTCTTCATTTAACCTGTTAATCCTTTGATGGTATTTCCCCCGCAAATTCACACCACCCTCAACCAAAGACCAGTTACCCTCCGCATTATTAAGCCTGAGAGGTTTCCATGGGTAAGAAATGCCAAATCTTTCTTTGTCACCCATGTCAAATCCCCTGTCAACAAGCTCCTGAGCTGTCATTCCATAAGGACCATTCATATAAAATTTTATAAACTCAATAAAGCTTCCAAAAAAAAGAGGTGTTATTTTTCCCGGCAAAGGAATTAAAGTTGATATTTCAATTTTGGCATCAAGTGTGTTTGCTTTAACAAAATAAGAAATTAAAATCAGGCATATAATTATTAATTTTTTCATTTTATTCCCTTGATTTATAACTAATGATAATATTTATTTCCAGTACTGCCTGTCTAAGCTCCTGTATTGTATCGCTTCGCTTATATGTTCAGGCCTTATACTTTCTGATTGTGATAAATCGGCAATTGTCCTCGACACTTTTAATATCCTGTCATAACCCCTTGCAGAAATCCCAATCTTGTTCATCGCCATTTTCATTAAATCCTGTGAGGGCTGGTCGAGTTCGCAGTGCTTCCTGATTGCTTTAGTGTTCATGTCGGCATTTTTAAAGATTCCTTTGCTTTTTTTGAACCTCTCAGCCTGCATTATTCTGCATTTAATAACCCGCTCCCTGACTATCTCGGATGGCTCTCCGATTCTTTTTGACGAAATTTCCTGATATTTTACTGCTGGTACTTCGACATGTATATCAATCCTGTCAAGCAGGGGGCCTGAAATTCTTGATAAATATTTCTGAATCTGTGTCGGTGTGCATTTGCAATCTTTCTGCGGATTGCCCCAGTTGCCGCAGGGACAGGGATTCATCGAGCATACGAGCATGAAGTTTGCAGGGTATTCGATTGTCATTTTTGTACGGGATATGTTTATTTGTTTATCCTCCAACGGCTGTCTGAGTACCTCCAGAACATTCCTCGCAAATTCAGGGAGTTCATCGAGGAACAATACCCCGTGATGTGCAAGTGAAATTTCACCGGGTTTTATTTTACTCACACCTCCACCTACAAGTGCGGCATCAGATATGGTATGGTGCGGCGAGCGAAATGGACGCACGGTAACCAGTGCTTCTCCGGGAGGAAGTATCCCGCCGATTGAATGTATTTTTGTAGTCTCAAGTGATTCCTCAACAGTCAACGGAGGAAGTATTGTGGGTATTCTTTTTGCGAGCATAGTTTTTCCTGAACCCGGGGCCCTATCATAAGCATATTATGTCCTCCTGACGCAGATACTTCCAAAGCTCTTTTCACGTTTTCCTGCCCCATCACATCCGATAAGTTCAGATTGTAATTCTTCTGGTTTTTTTCAAATATCTCTTTAAGGTCAACCTTCTGAGCCTCAATCTTGATAGTTTCATTAAGATACTGAACAACTTCGTTTAATGATTCAACAGGTATTACGTCAATTCCTTCGACGAGAGCCGCTTCATCAGCATTCAGTTTAGGCAGTATCATTTTCTTATAGCCTTGCTCCCGTGCTTCCATCGCAATTGATAAAGCACCGTGTATAGGACGCAGGAATCCTTCGAGGGCAAGTTCACCGAGAGCTAAAGTTGAATCAAGAGATTCCGCAGGTATTTCGTTTTGTGCCGCAAGTATGCCGAGAGCTATAGGCAGGTCGAATCCGCTTCCTTCTTTGCGTATATCTGCCGGAGCAAGATTAACCGTAATCCTTTTTGTAGGAAAAGGAAGGTTTGAATTTTTCAGTGCAGAAATCACCCTTTGCTGTGATTCTTTAACGGCGGCATCCGGCAAGCCAACCATGAAAAAGTTAACGGCAGCATTTTCTATGTGGGTTTCAATTTCTACTACGAAGGCTTTGATACCGAGACATGAAGCCGAAAAGACCTGTGAATACATTAATCAACCTGTTCAAATATCTTGTGAAAATAAATAACATCAATAATTGAAATCAATTTTTTATTCAAAATAATTAAATTATTTCAGAAATTAAGATTGATTATGAAAATATTTTTGTTAATTCAATGTAGTTTATTTTTATTTTCGCTTGTTTGATAAATGTGTTTTATATTGAATAATGTTCATTTTGAATCAAATAAAACCTGATATGATATCTTTAAAAGAATTTGCTTTAGCACATGAATACTTTGTTGCCGCACACCGAGGCTCGTCAGGGACTGCCCCTGAAAACACTATGGCGGCTTTCAACGAGGCAATCGAAGCCGGGGCAAATATGATTGAAACCGATATTCAGCTCACTTCCGACGGCTATATTGTGTCATTCCATGATTTAAAGCTTATGAAGAAATCAAATGATGAGAATAAAATAGGTGAATTAACTCTCGAAAACTTGCTGATGTTGGATGCAGGCAGTTGGTTTGACGAAAAATTTGCAGGTGAGAAAATACCTCTCCTTTCAGATATATTTCAACTTATAAAAGACAAAATATATCTGCTGATTGAACTCAAATTACAAAAATCGGGTGGTAACAACATTCTCGTAAACAATCTTCTCAGCATGCTCAGCGAATATGAAATCAGTAATCAGGTGCTTATAGCATCATTCCATTACAAATTATTAAATGAATTAAAAAACAAAATGCCCGAGCTTCCTGTCGGTGCAATAAAAATACCCCTCGATTTCAGGCTACCATCTAAAATTCGCAAGGAAACCGGATGTGATGTGTTCATCTGTGCAGTTAATGAATTGAATGATAAGATTGTCAAAGATGCCGCCGAAAACAATATCTACATGAGTGCATATTCGATTGACAGTGAAGAAGACCTGAAGACAGCTCTTAAGTATAACGTCAAAGCCATAGGCACGAACTATCCGGCGAGGATAATTGAGATGTTGAATAGCTTAAATAAAGTATAAAATAAGTATGTAATATTAACAGTTTCTGAGACCTTTTTGCTTCTGATGTGTCATTGTATATAAAATCTGTTCTTTAAAATTAAATTATTTGATTTTAGAGTTTTTTTTTCAGTGAAAATAATTAACTCAAAATATATAAATCTGAGATTAAAATGAAAAAGCTTGTTACAGTATTGTT
>JAKAKE010000065.1 GCA_021824625.1 Bacteroidota bacterium
ATCTAATTATGAGTGGCGAAGGTGCCGTTCTGGCTCAAAGAAAGAACGCAGAACAGGTAAGCGATGGAATAAGCTCAGAGGAAATAAAAAAGACTCCCGACGGCGATGCAGGACAATCCTTAAGGAGGGTTTCGGGAGTAACTCTCGTTAGTGGAAAATATGTTTTTGTACGTGGTGTGAGTGATAGATATAGTAATACATTGCTTAACGGAACCTCGCTCGCAACAAGTGAACCTGATAAAAAAGCATTTGCTTTTGATATTTTCCCATCCGAATTTCTTGAATATGCAAGCATAGCAAAATCTTTCACACCGAATTTGCCCGGCAACTTTGCCGGTGGATTAGTGCAACTTAATACGATAGACTTCCCACAGGGATTCAGTGTAAAACTTAGTGTCTCTCAGTCAATGAATGATAATATAACTTTAAAGGATAAGTCTTTTTACACTTACAATGGAAATTCCTCCGGATTATTTGATTTTAACAGGGGTAATCTTGAATTACCTGCAAACGTGCCCTCTTCACCATCAGATATGAGCAAATTGCTCTATAATGAAATCAAGTCCTCTGACATAAATACCCGGTTTGAAACACAACAGAAATGGGCTGACATTGGGAATGAATTTAATAATCAATCCTGGAAGCGTGATACCATAATGGCACCATTAAACGGTACTTATAAATTGACATTCACAGACATCTTTGATTTAGGGGGAAATGACTTTGGCATTATTGCATCAGGTATGTTAAGCGGAGAATACTCAAATAATTCAATGAGCCGCGGTGTATTATTGTCTGACGGGGCTTATAAGTTCTATGGCAGCGGCACACAATCTACTTATACAAAAGCATTGGGAGGCATCCTGAATTTTGCATATAAGATTGGCACAGACAATTCCATTAGTTGGAAAAATATATATAATAACTCGATTGATAACGAGATGATTAATCTTATAGGAAAGAAGGAAGAAACTTATCTCAAGCAAATGAGTTATGACAATGTTCAGAAAACGTTGATTGCCAGCCAGCTTGCAGGTGAACATTTGCTTCCCATACTGCAAAATTCAACTTTGAAATGGAATCTTGGGTATTCTAATTCCATCAGAAATGAACCTGATTTCAGACGTTTGCGATATTCAAGAAATGATATAACGGAACCATACAGGATTGATATTGTTGATAATCCCCAGGGAAATGGTACATTGGCAGGCAGATTTTTCTCAAACCTGAATGAAGATGCTATATCCGGTGGATTAAATGTTATACTCAAATTTCCTGATGTTAAAATTGAGTTAGGAGGGCTTTATGAGCAGAAAAAAAGGGAATTTTTCGTAAGGTCTTTCACAATCATTAAAAGCGAATCCATCGTAAAAAGTTTTTATGATACAGCTTATAACCAGGATTTGGAAAACTGGACTGAAGATTATATTTATGATTTGCTAAATAAAGAGACTGAACCAGAACGGCTTTTTGATAGTAAAAACTTTGGTATGCACGGTTTCGGAATCTCAGAAGATTCACACGAAAGAGATTCCTACCGGGCTAATGAAGGTGTTCTAGCCGCTTTTGCGATGGCAGATTTTAGTTTGAATGTATTTAGCAGCAAATTAAGGCTAATTGGGGGTTTCAGAATTGAAAACAGCGGACAAGAATTACAAAGCTATTATCCTGTATTAAATGAGCAGGATTCCACTTTGGGTTATGATGTATATGTTAACCAGAAATATTTGGACGTTCTCCCCTCTTTAAATCTAATCTATGAATTAAACAAGAACATGAATATTCGCCTGTCTGCAACACAAACATTAACAAGGCCATCTCTTAGAGAGTATGCCCCCTTTACTTTTTATGATTTTAAAACGCAGGTGAATGTTAAAGGAAATCCTAAACTTCAAAGGGCTATAATTCAAAATTATGATATTCGATGGGAATTGTTTACAAACCCCGGTGAAGTACTTTCAATCGGCGGATTCTATAAAATATTTGATAATGCAATAGAAGAAACTATCTTGAGAAGTTCAAGTGAAATCTTCAGGTCATTCGATAATGCTAAAGGGAAAGCTTATAATTATGGTATTGAGATTGAAGCAAGAATAGGTTTGGGTGTCTTGACTAATTGGCTGAATAATTTTTCTATAAACAGCAATTTGGCTCTAATAAAATCCGAAATAACAGTTACTCAAATTAACGAAATTGATAAACGTCCGATGTGCGGCCAGTCCCCCTACTCATTCAATTTAGGTTTATACTATAATAAATCCGATTGGGGAACCATTCTTACAATTAATTATAACACTTTTGGCAAGAGAATTGTCCAGGTAGCAGACAGAACATCATATCAATTTTCTGACCCTCATGTTTATGAATTACCGAGAAACGTTATTGATTTGACTCTTACTCAAATGGTGTGGGAAAGGTTTGAAGTCCGCTTATCAGCCAAAGATATTTTAAGTGATAAATTAATTTGGGAACAAGGAGGCCATGAAGTGTTATCAAATTATTACGGAAGAGATTTTTTATTTGGTGTTAGCTACAAAATTCAATAGGATAAATGTTTTTAGAAAGAAATTTTAATAAGATAAATTGATATAAAATCCAGCAAAGGAACCATTTTACAACAATATTTTTTAAAAATTATTAATTGGAGGTATATTATGAATTCATTCAAGAACCTTTGTATTATTTTGTTTTCCTTAATTTTATTTGGTCAAACTGCATCGGCACAACTTACCATTAAAACACCGAAAACAAATGACAATCTTAGATACGGAAGGAGTGTGTTAGTAAGCTGGGATACAAGCAATACATATAACAAGACATTCAAATTTACATGGAGCCAGTCTCAGTCCGGTACATGGAATCAATTACCCCTGCCAAAAGGCAAGACAACTTTTAAAGATAGTACGAAAAATCAAGCTGCTGTCGGCTCTGTCCTGATTACATTTCCA
>JAKAKE010000072.1 GCA_021824625.1 Bacteroidota bacterium
ACACTTGTATAATAATAATCACCATTATGGTGGTTTTGGTTCTTAATGGATGTTCATTTTCGAGGAGTGTTCGGCAGGGAAGCCGCACATCTGTTAAGAAACAAACCATAGAACAGAATTCAGCATCAAAATTTCAGGATGAAAACAGGCAGGATGCCCTACCCGATGCTGAATCACCAAATGTTTTACAAAGTGCTGATAATACAAGCCAAAACATTAAAATCCCAACTTTGAATCAACAGCTTAAATCCCTTAGCGATGAACAGCAGGCAATGAAAACCACTATTTCGGGTATGCAAAACGACATTACCGAAATTAAATCAACATTGGCTGATATAAAAAATGCACTAAGCGGGTCATTACCAAAACCACAGGAAGCAGTCAAAGGTGTAAATCCTGAAAATAATACAATTAATAATACAGAAATTGTCAAATCTAATATTATATTACCTGATGAAGCGGTTGAAAATAAACCGGAAGTAAAACCTGAATACAAAACATCTGAAAAGCCAAAAGCAAAGCCGGTGATTGCACAGAAAAAGCCTTTACAAAGAAATAATAATTATGTGAGATATGTAACCAATGAAAAGCCTGTTTTAAAACAAACTCCGCAGGTAATTAATAAAGAGCAAGTTTCTGAAACGATTGATGAAAATGTTACATTTACGGCAGTTGTTCAGGATTTAAGCAAAAAAGATTATCAGGATGCCATTAGAAAATTAAACAAACTGATTACAACAGAAAAAGACCCCGAACAAATAAACAATTGCAACTTTTTATTGGGTGAGTCCCATTTCGGATTGAAGCAATACCGGGAAGCAATAACTTATTACAAAAAAGTAATCGCTTCCAGATTGCCTGTCAAGAAGGACAATGCCCAAATCATGCTCGCTGAAGCACAGGTAAAATCAGGACGAATTGACGAAGCCAGGAAGGCTTACCAGGTTTTTGTGGAAAAGTACCCCACCAGCGAATTTCTGCCAAAAGCCCGGAAAATGCTTCAGCAACTCTAATGTTTTCTGTGTCAGGTGTAACACCTGACACAGATTGAATGAATTTACAACACATTTGTAGGGGTTCAAAATTTTGAACCCCTATTTTTTATTTGGCTTTTAATATAATTTTATTATTTGTCATTCTGAACGTAGTGAAGAATCTCTCTCTTACTAAAAGCTATGTATTAGATTCTTCGCTACTCTCAGAATGACCCGGTGGATAATTAAAATTTTCCGAATTTGAATGCAAGGTTTGCTGAAGGTCCGCTAAAATCTTTGTTTGTTGATTTTGATAATTCAACACCCGAAACAAATCTGTAACTTGCACCCAGTGAAATCCTGAAGAATTTTGCAACATTCAAATCAATCGTTGCACCCGGTTCAACAACAAAGAAAGGAGTTGATTCATACATCCAGCCATCGTTATTCCAATTATTCATACCATCATGGTATGACCTCGTATAAGAAGCACCACCTGCACCAATCAGAGTATTAACAGTAAAATGGATGAGCTTATTCGAGCTATTTATATATTCGACAAACAAACCACCCCAGCCAACACGCAAATATGCTGAAGAGTCATCATAATAAGTCGGGTAATTATTAATTTTTTGTGATGTAACGAGTCCGTAACCACCACCGCCAATAGAAAAAGAATTATTAATTATCCAACCTCCGCGACCACCTATTAGTAATCCCATTTCACCCTGAAGTTGAGTTAATTTAAGCTCAACAGCACCATAACCTCCATGAGTGATTTCTCCATTACCAAATAAAGTTTCGGATTCATCAGTATCTTGCTTGACTTCCAAAGCCATTGTTGACATTGGGAATATCAATAATAAAGCTAATAATAATAATGCAAATTTTTTCATTCTATTCCTTAAAAAACTTTAAATACAATTTTAATGCAAAATACGAATTATATTTTCAGAAGTTTCAAATTCGAATTGTAAAAAAAACAGCGTCCCTTATATTGAAGAACGCTGTTACAAATTTTTCTATTTATTTATCTTAGAAAAATGCTCCCAAAGAAACAGAGATAAATGCCTTTGCTTCCTCTCCTGCTTTCTGCCCGATAAGATTAATATAATTGTATTTCACTTCCAGATTCAAAGTAACAAGTTTTACATCGAGGTCAGCTCCTGCACCAATACCAAATCCAATACGGCTGTCTGTAGGACTTTTTGAAATTGAAATAGGAAGGTCACCATAAAAAACATCAACTGAATTTGAGATATAATTATAAGATAATTCACCTACTCCATATAATCCGATAAATTGTTTAAGGAGATAGAAATTCACTCCAGCTGTAATTGGAATAACATTTTGTGAAGTATTAAAAGATGCCAATGTATCATAAGGTGAGTTAGGATTAATTACCTGTATTGTTGTTTGGGGAAACTTGTGATATGCAATACCACCGACAAACTGCAGGTTATCTGATAGATTCATTCTGCCCCGAATACCGATATGATAACCGAGCTTTGTACCTTCCCTGTACATATTCCCAAAATCACTTAAGTTGTTGCTGTTGTAAACATTATTAATTTGGTTGCTCGGTGTTGACAAACCAATCAATATGCCGAAACCTGTGGCATCGGCATGAGAATAAAAAATTAATCCAAAAAATGATAGTAACAAAAACGGTCTTAGAATTTTTTTCATAACTTCTCTCCTGATTATATTTTTGAATGATTATTTTTACTAATAACTGATAAGTTGTAAAACTATTTTATCACTTCGAAAAGTAACATTCTTAACTACATAATTTATCAGCTTTTTTTGATATATTTGTAAAATTTAATAAAATGTTTAACTTTCAAAGCAGCATTATGAAAACAACACTTTTAAATAAGTTCAAAATAATGATAAGTATAGCATTATTACTTAACGTTTCATGCACGATTCTATCGGCACAGGATGATAATTTCATCATGCCGGCAAATTTAGGTATATATGGCGGATTGAATTTTAATATGCATACTCCATCATTTATATTTCCTATAAATCAAAGACAAGTTAATTTCAATATCAACAACACAAATTTAGGGTTCCATGCCGGTTTTATTTGTAACTATCCATTAAATGAAACATTCACCATTTCAGGAAGACTTGGTTATAACGGTTTAAGTGGCGAATTATCAAAAACTGAAAGATTTGGGACACCCGATACATTAACTTCAAATAGAATGACTGCGGATTTACATTATATTGAGATATCACCTGTCATACAATTTCACAATTTGTTACCCTGGAAAAGTTTGTATTTCTTAGCAGGTTTAGAATTCGGTATTCCATTTTCTACTAAATATACGGCACAAAGTACTCTAATGTCACCTTTGCCTGCACAAAGCACAATATCTCAAAGTGATGCCATTCCGGATGCCACTTTAAGATTTGCAGGTGCAATCGGTGCAGGTTATGTTTTTAACCTAAGTGAATCTGTATATCTGATACCTGAAATTTCTTACAGATTTCCTTTCAATCATATTTCCGGAAACAGGGTTTTTACTACCTGGGATGTGCCTCAATTTAGGGCAGGCGTGGCTTTAACTTTTAGTCTTGATAAAACACCTGTTAAACCGCAGGAAACATATTCCGATTTGCAAATCGGATTTAAAGAAGTTAATTATTACGACAAAGAAAGAGGAAAACATCCTTTACAGAATATCCGCGTTGAGGATGTGCAGTACACTGAACTTTTCCCTATGGTGCCTTATATTTTCTGTGACGAAAACCAGCCTGCACCTTCAGACAGCACTCAACTATTAACCGGTAAGTCTGAAAAAGGTGAATTCAGGATTGAAACAGTTGAACCGGATGCAATGAAAATCAATGTAAAAACATTAGATATTGTCGGTAAAAGAATGACTGAAAATCCCGATGCAGACTTGACAATTACAGGAACAATAGATAATAAAAAAGAAACACCTGCATCCCAGCTTTCACTTCGCAGAGCTGAATTTGCTAAGGATTATCTTGTGAATATCTATAAAATCAATCCTGAAAGAATAAATATCAAAACAGGTGGATTGCCCGAAAAACCTTCTGCCCGGACAGTTGTCGAAGGTGATGCAGAAAACAGGAGAATCGAATTATCGAGTACCAATCCAAAAATCTTAGCTCCTATTATAATGAAAGGTGAAAGTCAGACAATAGCAGAACCTAATCTCGTTGAATTTGTACCTTTTATAAATTCGACTGATTCGGTTACTTCATGGCAATTTGAAATCGAGCAGGCTGGTCAAACAATAAGAAACGTAAAAGGCATCGGTGATATTCATCCGATTCAATTTGTGATTATACCCAATGAATTAAAGAAAAGCCAGATACCCGTTGATTATGTTTTGACCGCAACAAATGCAAAAGATTTAAAAAGAACAGTTTCAGGCTCAATTCCTACTGAATATTTCTCGTTTACAAGGAAAAAAACTGAGGAACTTCCGGACAAAACAATTTCAAAATACAGTTTAATACTTTTTGATTTTGATAAAGCTGATATTTCCGAAAAGGACAAAGCTATAATCGAAGAAAACATTTTACCCGAAATCAAATTTAATTCAACGGTAAAGATTTATGGATATACAGATAAAATTGGGAAAGAGGATTACAACAAGAGTCTTTCGGAGCGTAGAGCAAATGCTGTGAAAGACCTTTTGTCCGCTAAAGTGAAAGATGCTAAGTATGAAACGTACGGTGTTGGAGAAAATGAAGTGATTTTCGATAACAATTCACCGATTGGAAGGCAATTATCGAGAACTGTACAGATTTATGTTATTACTCCAAGGTAATAATTAATTAATAGTGAATTGTGAATAACGTATAGTGAATAACGTATAGTGAATAGTGAAAAATTATTGGTTGAAAGCTGTTTTAATTAAGAATAAAAGTCTGTTGATACGTCTTAGTTAATTGTTTAATTGACTTTAAGAAAATGATAATAGAAAATCAGAAAAATTATAAATATTTATTTGACCTGAATTCACCGGCTGACCTAAGAAAGCTCAAGGTAAATGAACTTCCCCATGTATGTGACGAAGTGCGGGATTACATGGTTGATGTAATTACTAAAACAGGCGGACATTTCGGTGCAGGTCTTGGAGTAGTTGAACTCACTGTCGCAATGCATTATGTATATAATACTCCAAAAGACAAGATTGTTTTTGATGTTGGCCATCAGGGCTATCCTCACAAAATTTTAACAGGAAGAAGAGACCTGCTCCCGACAATCAGGCAAAAAGGAGGATTATCGGGATTTCTCAAACAGAGCGAAAGTGAATATGATGTCTTTGGCGCAGGACATGCCAGTACAAGTATTTCTGCAGCTCTCGGTATTGCTACCGCAAGGGATTTGATGAAGAAAAAATTCAGGGTTATTGCAGTTATGGGTGATGGTGCAATGACGGGCGGCATGTCTTATGAAGCAATGAACAATTGTGGTGTACAAAAACGGGACATTACTGTTATTCTTAATGATAATGATATTTCCATATCCGAAAATGTATCAGCATTATCGAGTTATTTTAATAAACTTTATGCCACAGCAACAGTTCAAAAGTTAAGAGAGAACATCTGGGAAATCACGGGAAGGATGGAGCATCTCGGAGATAGAATCCGTCTTGCGGCATCGAGGATTGAAGGAAGTGTTAAGGCATTTATTACACCCGGCTTGCTTTTCGAAGCACTCGGATTCAATTATTTCGGTCCAATAAATGGAAATAATGTAAGACAAGTTGTTAATACTTTGAACTCCATAAAAGATGTTCACGGGCCTATTCTTCTTCATATTCTTACTCAAAAAGGAAAGGGCTATGGTCCCGCTGAGCAGGATTCATCAAAGCTTCACGCTATTGCAAAGATTGATAAAACTGATGGTAAAGCCATGAGTGTAAACACAAAACCTGCACCATCATATTCAATAGTATTTGGTGAAGCAATGGTTGAGCTTTGCACTAACGACCCAAAGATTGTTGCAGTTACCGCAGCTATGGGTGAAGGTACAGGTTTGGATTTATTAGAAATGAAATTTCCTGATAGAGTAATTGATGTTGGAATTGCAGAAGAACATGCTGTAACTTATGCCGCTGGATTGGCAACAGGGGGAATGACTCCTGTTTGTGCCATATATTCAACATTCCTTCAAAGAGCTTATGACCAAATTATTCATGACTGTGCATTGCAAAAGCTTCATGTTGTATTTGCTATTGACCGTGCCGGATTAGTCGGTGAAGACGGTCCAACACATCATGGAATTCTCGACATGGCTTATCTCAGTCCCATACCAAATCTCGTCGTTGCCGCACCGAGAGACGAACAGGATTTTCGCAATCTTCTATACTCTGCTGTATATAATTACACAAATGGTCCGGTTGCTATCAGGTATCCGAGAGGAAAAGGATTGGGTATTCCAATTACCTCAATGACATCAATTCCGATTGGAAAAGGAGAAAAAATAATTAACGGAAAGGATATTGCCATTCTTGCTGTCGGAAAAATGGTGCATGAAGCCGAAAAAGCCGCATCCATGCTGATGAAATATGACATATCTGCCGAAGTAGTTAATGCAAGATTTATTAAACCACTCGACACAGAACTCTTAGATGAATTGTGTTACAGGTTCGATAAAATTTTGACTTTTGAAGACGGACAGGTAAAAGGCGGCTTTGGCTCTGCCGTATTGGAATACATCAGTTCTAAACAATACAAAAACATTGACATAAAAATTCATGGATTACCTGACAGGTTTATTCAACATGGTACACAAGCTGAATTACTACATGACTTGAAACTCGATGCTGACGGTATTACATCTTCAGTCCTTGAAATGCTCAACATCAGCGAAGATTTTCAGATTGAACCCATCCACGAGATAGCAGACTGATGAATAGCCAATATCTTCAGATAGTGGACTGGTTCTCACTACACTCACCTTTGACTTTAGTCACTTATTAAAATTTTTCAATGAATAGCCACTATCTTCAAATTGTTGAGGTTTTTTTTATTGTAGGGACACAAAATCTTGTGTCCATACATTATTTTAAGAGGTTTTTTATTGTAGGGACACAAAATCTTGTGTCCCTACATTATTTTAAGAGGTTTTCTATCGTAGGGACACAAAATCTTGTGTCCCTACATTATTTTAAATGGATAAATCCTGAATTGTACTGATTCAACAAATCCACGACTTAAAAAATCGTGGTTATTCATTAATAACTTTGACATAACCCGAAATCTTCGTAAATTTGTAATCTTTTTAAAATCAAGATCTCGTAGCTCAGTTGGTAGAGCATTTGACTTTTAATCAAAGGGCCGCAGGTTCGAGTCCTGCCGGGATCACAAAATCAATAAATTTATTCTCCCACAATTTAGAAATATTCTTTTCAAAACATAACAATAAATAGACTTTAATTCTTATTTATTGATTTTGAAATGAATTCTGCCTGTAAACTTGTTATACTATTTATCCAATTCCCAAAAGTTCATAATCAAACTGCAATACAATGATTACAAAACCAAATAAATAGAATATATTTGTGTGTTCGGTTTGTTTAAGTTTTTAAAATCAAGTATTTTTGCAAGATATTTTGGATAAGGAAGACAAAAAAAAATATATTAGGCTTATTCGAAGTAAAGACAGTAAAATTCTAAAAGAGCTATCCCCTTTTATGATAATGGGATGGCAAATGGTTCTGACAATCGTACTCTGCGGAATTTTAGGCTGGTGGCTCGATAAGCAATTTGACACAAAACCATGGTTATTAATTGGCTTCCTATTCTTTGGCGTTTTTGCGGCAATGGTATCATTCTTAAAGACTGCCGCGAATTATAATAAGAAAAAAAATAATAAAATTTAACAATTTAATATTGTAGGGGTTTAATATTTTAAACCCCGTTAAAAAAATAACAATTATTTTGAATGAAATCATTTATCTGGGCTGTTCTGATATGCCTTATTAATACTTTAGCGGCAATAATCACAGCCAGGATTGGTTTGAAAAAAGATAGTAAAAATTTCAGCAGAATAATTTTCGGTTCATTTGTTGTCAGGTATTTCTTAGTCTCTGCTGCAGTATTATTTGTTTTATTATACATAAATATAAATAAGTTGGTTTTCGGACTGACATTCTTAATTTCGACTTTTATATTAATTTTATCTGAAATTTTATATTTGAATAACAGGGCGGACTTACTCAAGACGCATAACAAAACTAAACAAGATTAATTATGGCTGGAAATAATATTTACTACAATCAATCAACTGAGCATGGCAATAATCCATCGCCTACAACTAATCAAGTCCAGGCTAATCAGCACGTTGTGAATTCTGCTCATGGACATGGGCAATTAGCACCGGGAGATGTATTCCCGACTTTACTAAGCAGTCTTGGTAATCATCGCCACATATCTTTTTTTAATGCTGATATATCCGAACTGCCTGTAATAATTTATGATTCTAAAGTTGGATTCCATACTTATGCTTCATCCAGCAGTATGGTAAACCAAAAACTATTTACAATGCATCAGGATGCATATGGACATTTCCATCCTCCCATTAGAAGAGCTTCCGACAATCAGCCCGTGAGCATGGATCTATCTGTTACTTCTCTTGTCGTATTTGAATGGATTGCAATAATTGTCGTTCTGTTTTTATTCGGATGGGTAGGAAGAAAATATAAAAAGAATCCGACCAAAGCTCCATCAGGATTTCAGAATGCACTTGAATTTTTAGTTGTATTTCTGAGAAATGATATTGTATATCCTAATGTCGGCTCAGTAAAATCAGCAAAAACATTACTACCATATTTTATAGGCCTTTTTTGCTTCATTTTTACCTGCAACCTGATAGGGCTTATTCCCGGTGGACATACAGCGACCGGGGCATTGGCTGTAACAGGAGCCTTAGCTATCATAGCATATTTTGTTATAAATATTACTGCAATTAAAGAAGCGGGAATCGGAAATTGGTTAAAACATTTACTGGGAGGAGCTCCAATCTGGCTCTGCCCTATTATGATACCGATAGAAATTATATCAATGTTTGTCAAGCCTTTTGCATTGACAATACGTCTTTTTGCGAATATGACTGCCGGACACGTTGTATTACTTTCACTTATTGGTTTGATTTTCTTTTTCAAGCTTTCAAACGGCATGGGAGTCGGACTTGCAATAACACCGATTTCAGTCGGATTTTCAATATTTATGTACCTTTTGGAATTGCTTGTTGCATTACTTCAGGCATATATTTTCACAACGTTGACTGCTGTGTTTGTTGGTTTGGCAATCGGTGAACATGCACATGAAGAGCATGCTCATTAATCAATTACGAATTACGAATTACGAATGAAAATAAATTAAGAATAAAAAAAAATAATTTTGTTTTTTAATAATAATTTGGAGGAATTAAGATGGATTTAGGAACACTTGGAGCAGGACTTGGTGCAGGTATCACAGTATTGGGTGCAGGCTTGGGTATTGGCAGATTGGCAGCAGCAGCACTTGAAGCATTGGCAAGACAACCGGAGGTTGCAGGCGATGCACGTACAACCATGATTATTGCCGCCGCTCTTATCGAAGGCGTTGCACTGTTCTCATGCGTGATTTGCATGTTGCTCGTTGTTATGAAATAATTAAATTTATGAATACTACTCCACTGCTTTACTGTGGTGGAGTTGTGAATGTTTTTGAAAAATAATGATGTAAGATTGACTGCATCGCTGAAAAAATAAATTTATCATTTGAACTGAAGGATAAAAATGGACAAAATAATGGATATCGAGCCGGGGCTGATGATATGGACTCTTTTCAGCTTCTTAATTTTCTTAGCTATTCTTATTAAATTCGGCACCAAACCTCTTTTAAATGGTTTGACTGCCCGTGAAAACAGAATCAAAGAAGCAATTGAAAATGCTGATAAAGCCAATGAAAAGGCTCAAAAAATCCTGAAAGAAACTGATGACAAACTTAGCACTGCTCAAATCGAAATGGCTGAAATAGTCCGTAAAGGCAAAGTTCAGGCTGAAGAACTTATCAAAAAAGCCGCCGATGAAGCCGATAAAGTAAAGAAGCAGAAAGTTGACGAAGCTATAAGGGAAATCGAAAGAAATAAGGAAATTGCAATCAAACAACTAAGAACTGAAGTTGCAAGCCTTGTTGTTGCAGCAACTGAAAAGATTCTCGATGAAACTTTGGACAAAGAGAAACATTATAAAATGGTTGAATCGTATATTGAAAAACTGCCATCAAATTAATTGAAAATTGATAAATAAGAAGAAAAAAAATGAACGAACAGAAAGTATCATCCAGATATGCACGTGCTTTGCTTGAGATAGCAAGAAAGGAAGGTATAACCGAAAAAATCTATTCTGACCTAAAGTACATTAGGCATACGATTGAACAATCGAGGGAATTGAAAACTTTAACATTCAGCCCTGTCATTCAGTTCTGGCGTAAAAAGAAAATTTATGAAGAACTTTTAACCGGCAAAGTGCAAACTTTGACAATGAATTTCATTATCCTCCTCACCGACAAAAGAAGGGAAAGTTTACTCCCCGATATTTGTTATCAGTATGAGGTTCAGTACGATGAATTGAATAACATTTTACCGATTGAAATTGAATCGGCAATAGAATTATCTGATGATATTAAAAATAAAATCACAAAAAAAATCGAGAAGAATACTAATAAAAAAGTTATTTCTGATTTCAGAATTAATAAATCAATGAAAGGTGGATTACTCGTTAAAATCCGGGACTGGGTTTACGATGCTTCATTAAAAAATCAGCTTGAAATTTTGTTTAAAAAACTTTCAGCGGATTAAATAGATTGGAAGCGTGTTTATTCACCTTCCCCTACCCTTCCTCAAGGAAGGGAGAAAGTATAGGAAGAATAAAAATTTAAAATATTAATAAAAAGGAAAAACTATGGTTGATGTTCGACCGGAAGAAATATCTGCAATATTGAGAAGACAGCTCACAGGCTATGAAAAAGAAGCGGATATTTATGAAGTTGGAACCGTCCTTCAGGTTGGTGACGGAGTAGCTCGTATTTACGGCTTAAGTAAAGTGATGGTATCAGAGCTTGTGGAGTTTCCGAATGGTGCTTTCGGAATGGTTTTGAATCTCGAAGAAGACAATGTTGGCGTTATGTTGTTTGGCGATGAGAGAGGTGTTAAAGAAGGTGATACTGTCCGCAGAACAAAAAGAATTGCATCAGTTCCTGTTGGTAAAGAACTGCTCGGAAGAGTTGTAAATCCTCTTGGTTTCCCGATTGACGGCAAAGGTCCTGTCAATACCAAACTCACATTACCAATCGAAAGAAAGGCTCCCGGTGTGATTTTCAGACAACCCGTAAAAGAGCCTCTGCAGACAGGTTTGAAAATTATTGATGCTTTGATACCTATCGGAAGAGGGCAGAGAGAATTAATTATCGGCGACCGTCAGACCGGTAAGACTGCGATTGCACTCGATACAATCATCAACCAAAAATATACTCATACCGAAGAAGCTAAGAAACATGGAATAAACCCTGTCTTTTGTATTTATGTTGCAATCGGACAGAAAGGTTCTACTGTGGCAAACGTTGTGTCATACCTCGAAGAATTTGGTGCAATGCATTATACAATTGTTGTTGCCGCTAACGCATCAGACCCAGCGCCATTGCAGTTCATCGGTCCTTATTGCGGATGTTCCATGGGTGAGTACTTCAGGGATAACGGAATGCACTCGCTTGTTATTTATGATGACTTATCCAAACAAGCTGCTGCGTACAGACAAGTATCACTCTTACTCAGAAGGCCTCCGGGACGTGAAGCTTACCCCGGCGATATTTTCTATCTTCACAGCAGATTACTCGAACGTGCGGCTAAGTTTTCCGATAAAGAAGGCGGCGGAACATTGACTGCACTACCTGTTATCGAAACACAGGCAGGCGACGTGGCAGCTTATATTCCGACAAATGTGATTTCAATTACTGACGGACAGATATATCTTGAACCTAACTTGTTCAACGCAGGTATCAGACCCGCTATGAATATCGGTATTTCAGTATCCCGTGTCGGTGGCAATGCACAAAATAAAGCAATGAAAAAAGTTGCGGGTCCTCTGAAACTTGACCTTGCTCAATACCGTGAACTCGAAGCATTCGCAAAATTCGGTTCCGACCTTGACAAAGCTACATTGGCTCAACTTACAAGAGGTGCAAGATTAACAGAAATATTGAAGCAGAAGCAGTTCACCCCTATTCCGGTTGACAAGCAGATTGCATTGATGTGGACTGCAACAAAGGGTTATCTCGATGACCTTCCGTTAAATGCAATGGTAAAATATGAACATGAATATTTCCAGTTTATGGAAAGTAATTATAGTAATATTCTTACTCTTCTCATCGAGAAGAAAGAATTGAATGATGAAGTTGTTGCAGGATTGACTAAAGCCGCTGACGAATTTACGGCATTATTTAAAAAAACTATGGGTAAATAATGATTGTACTCACAGGAGGAGCCGGTTTCATTGGTTCCTGCTTACTCGGGAAATTCAACAGCATGAACAGGAGCGACATCCTGGTTGTTGACCATCTCGGTGAAGGGAAAAAATGGAAGAATCTTGTGGGAAATAAATTCCTGAACTATAAGCATAAAACTGAGTTCAGAAGCCAACTAAAAAGCGGTTTTTATGGAAAAGAAATTGAAGCAATAATACATTTTGGTGCTTGTTCTTCTACAACTGAAAAGAATGCGGATTACCTGCTCGATAATAATTTTGCATACAGTGTGGAATTAGCTGAATTTGCTCTTGCGAATGAAATCAGGTTTATTTACGCAAGCAGTGCCGCCACTTATGGCAGTGGTGAAAACGGTTATTCCGATAATGATTTTGCTCAGCTTCGTCCTTTGAATATTTACGGTTTTTCAAAACACCTGTTTGATTTGTGGGTCATTAACAAAGGCTATGACAAAACTTTCACCGGACTAAAATTTTTCAATGTCTTTGGACCTAATGAGTATCACAAAGACGATATGGCAAGCATGGTTTATAAATCATACTGCCAGGTCAAAGAAACAGGAAAGGTGAGACTTTTTAAATCGAATAGTTCCGATTACAAGGATGGGGAACAGAAAAGAGATTTCGTTTATGTCAATGATTGTGTTGATATCATCTGGGACATTTTTGAAAAGAAAAATTTCGCGGGTATTTACAATCTTGGTTCAGGTGTCGCAAGAACATGGAATGAACTGGCAAATGCAGTGTTTTCAGCAATGAAACTGAAACCAAATATTGAGTATATCGAAATGCCTGAATCAATAAGAAATCAGTATCAGAATTTCACTCTGGCTGATATAACTAAGTTGAAAGCAACAGGATTAAAAGTAGAGTTTCGTTCTTTAGAGGATAGTGTTAAAGATTACATAGAAAATCATTTATCAAATAATTGAAAATTGATAATTGATAATTGAAAATTTTAATACATCGAATTGTTCTTTATAATATCTAACAATAAAATTATCCCGTAGAGATTAAATATCTGTAACAGAAAATTATCCCTGCCACACTTATCCCGTAGGGATTATATATTAGGAAATTAGAAAGAAGAATTTTAACACAAAGAACACAAAGGTTTTAATATTGAAAATTGATTATTAAAAATTTATTGAAAATTTTAAATTAAAAATTAAAAATTATTGACTAACGACTAGCGACTAAAGACTGTTAAATTGTAAATTAGGAAAAGAAATGCCGACATTAAGAGATATAAGAAGAAGGATAACTGCTGTATCAAATACAGCAAAAATCACACAAGCAATGAGAATGGTTTCCGCCTCAAAGATGAGACGGGCACAGGAAGCTATCTGGTCGGCAAGGCCTTATGTCCAGAAACTTTCGGATGTTTTGACCAACCTTGTTGAATCTGTCGGTGATGATTATACTAATCCTTTAATCCAGAAACATAAAAGTGTACAATCGGTTGCTGTCATAGTTATCGGCTCTGACAGAGGTTTATGCGGCAGTTTTAACACAAACCTGTTTCGTATGGCAAGTAATTTCATAATCAATGAAATACCAAAAGAATACCCCGACTCTGAGGTTTCAGTCATAGCAGTTGGAAAAAGGGCATGCAGTTTTTTAAAAAAGCAAAATTTTAATGTCATTAAAGAATATCCCGGTATTTTTCAGAAACTTGAATTTTCAACGGCTAAGGAAATTGTAGGATTGGTTTCCAATGGCTTCATCAATAATCAATTCGACAAAGTAATTGTATTTTTCACAGAATTTAAAAACCTGATTAGCCAGGTTCCGAGAAATATTACACTACTCCCAATCGAACAGCCAAAGAAAGATGAAAAGGCAGAAGAAAAATATAAGCTCGATTATATATTCGAACCGCAGCAAAAAGAAATCCTCGATGAATTATTGCCAAAGCATCTCGACATTCAGATGTGGAGAACATTGCTCGAATCAAACGCCGCAGAGCAGGCATCGCGCATGATGGCAATGGAAAACGCCACAAACAATGCACGTGACCTCGTCAAATACCTCGAGCTTGTTTTCAACAAAGCACGCCAGGCGGCAATCACAAAGGAAATGCTCGAAATCGTCAGCGGCGCCGAAGCGCTCAAAAAGTAATTACTAATTACTAATTGTCACCCTGAGCGTAGTCGAAGGGTCTCAGTTTGTCATTCTGAATTTATTTCAGAATCCATAGCGTATAATCCAATTAAAATCAACATAACAATTCTATCGCATAGCGATTAAATGTCTATAGCAATCGATTTCCCAACCACCACCCTTATCCCGTAGGGATTATATGATTAATCATTCGTAATTCATAATTCGTAATTCGTAATTGATTCAGTCATGCTGAGCTTGTCGAAGCATCTCCAATGTCTGAACAGGATTAAACAGATTAAAGGATTACAAGATTTTTTTTTCACGCAAAGACGCAAAACATTCGCAAAGTTCGCAAAGAATAGTCCCCTTTTTCAAGGGGGAAATAAGGGGGATTATTCAATTAAATATAACCACCATTCAAAATTTGGAAATATCTGCTCCTGATGCACAAATCTGCACCTTTTGGCTTTACACAACCATAATTTATAGTAAATCTTTGCGTAAGAAAAAAAAATCCTGCAATCCTTTAATCTCTTTAATCTTGTTCAGATAATTTTCGTCTTTAGGA
>JAKAKE010000198.1:0-11772 GCA_021824625.1 Bacteroidota bacterium
CCACGGTACTCACGGTGCTGTGCCTCCAGGAATCGAATCAATTTCGAATGTTTGCGGAACATGTCATAATCTTAATGCTGATTTGTTTTCAAAGAGTCCCCATAAAAAGGCATTTGATAATATGAATTTGCCTGAATGTGAAACGTGTCACGGCAACCATGGCATACATGAAGTAAATGATAATATGGTTGGTGTAAAAGATAAATCAACTTGCATTAAATGCCATAAGGACAATGGCCAGGATAAGGGTTTTATTGTTGCCAAACAAATGAGAAAATTAATTGACAGCCTGGTTGCCGATGAAGCAACTGCAAGGAAATTATTAAACAAAGCAAATCAATTGGGAATGGATATTGCCGATGCCATGTATTCCATTAAAGAAGTCAAACAGGTGCTTATCGAATCGAGAAATAATCTCCATCTTGTTGATTTGAATGTGTTGAAGGAAACTGTTCAAAAAGGTTTGGATATTACCTCAAAAGCGAAAAATTCCGGTATTAGTTCGATAGATGAGTATTATTTCAGGCGCAAAGGATTAGGTATCGTTACTATTATAATAACAATTTTTGCTTTTGTACTTTATCTGAAAATCAGAAAAATTGAGAAAAAAAAGAAAGTTTAAGATTAGGGATTTCAATAAATCTTTGATTTTACATCTCAATTTAGTAGTTTAGATAATCTAAATTATCAAAGGTGATATTCTATTGGCTGCAACACTTCTTAATGAATATGAAAAGCCCGGGAAAAAGCACTATCAGATACTTTTTATGAGCTGGGCTGGCTGGGTTTTTGATTTTTATGACCTGATGCTTTTCACGTTCTTGCTAATGCCGATTGGCAAAGAACTTCACCTGAGTGACATTCAACTTTCCTTTATTTTAGGTTCATCTTTGGCGGCTACTGCAATAGGCGGTGTGATATTTGGTTTTCTTTGCGATAAATTCGGCAGAAAAATAATACTACAGATGACTATTCTGATTTACAGCATTGGTACTTTTCTTTCAGGTTTTGCCCCAAGTCTTGAACTTTTATTGATTTTCAGGATAATTACCGGACTTGGTGTCGGTGGTGAATGGGCAACAGGTCAAACATATATAGGGGAAACATTTCCGGCTAAAATGAGAGGCAGGTATGGAGCATTTATGCAGACGGGAGCTCCTATTGGAATAGCTCTGGCAGCGATTGTAGGAGGATATGTTGAACCGCAAATAGGATGGAGAGCATGCTTTTTTGTTTCGATTTTACCGGCTGTAATCGTGATTTTCATTCGCAAAAACCTGCCGGAATCGGATATATGGGCAGAAAGAAAAAAAATTGCAATAGAAATTAATGAAAAAATCAAAAAGTCTGAATCCTGGAGTAAATTAAAATTACTGTTCTCAAAAAATTACAGGAAGCTATTTATTTTGTCGTTAATTCTTGCGATTTTTGATATGTCGGCATACTGGTTCACTTACTCATGGCTACCGGGTTATCTTCACCAGCAAAGAAACATGCCAATTGCAAAATCCACCTTATGGCTTCTTGTAACTCAGTTAGGAGGCTTAATCGGTTATGCTACTTTCGGATTTGTTTCCGATAGAACAGGAAGAAGGCCCGCTTATTCAATTTATTCTTTTATGATGGCGATAGGTTTAATTATGATAACACTCTTATGGGATGCTGTTGCCGCATACCCATTTCTCATTTTGTTCTTCATGTTTTTTGTTGGCTTTGGTACAGGAATGTTTGGAGGTTATGGTCCTTTGTTTTCGGAATTATTCCCAACCAAAATACGTAGTACGGCAATGGGTTCTGCTTTTAACCTGGCTCGTGGGATTCAATTTTTCACACCGGTTATAATCACGGTTGTTGCCGTCAAATATGGTTTGTCGGGTGGAATAAGTCTTGCCGCATTATTTGCTCTTCTAACGGGAATATGGATATGGACATTTCCTGAAACAAAGGGAAAGAAGTTGTATGTGGAGTCGGAGTGAAATTTATATTATTCAGATTTGGTTGAGATAATTTATTTTAAACCGGCAGAATATTTTTCTTTCACTTTCACTTCACAGTCGTAATACATATTTTTAATGAGAAAATTTCCAATCAGAAAGTCATTCAAGTTTATCTGTTATTCATGAAAATCCGATGATTCCCGATTTTCAAGCTTTCCCAATAATTTTCTTTCAGTGCCTGTTGCAAGGGCCATACTCATAACTGCCGCACCATAATATAAATTGATAGTATCTCCATCAAGAGCAATTGAATGTCGGCAAGATTTATTTTTTTTTCATTTCTTCCAGCATCCGTATAATTTTATCCAATTTATCAACTTCAATTTTATTCAACTGATTTTGGATTGCTTCAATATCATGTTTTGAATCCAGATTAGTTTGATAGTCTGCTTGTGCCTGCATTCTGTCCCTCTCATTCTGACGATTTTGAGACATCATAATAATTGGAGCAGCATAAGCAGCTTGAGTCGAAAACACAAGATTCAAAAGTATAAATGGATAAACATCCCAATGGTATAGGAAGCCGACAACATTTAGCCCCATCCATAAAATTACCAGAACAGTCTGTATGATTATAAACATCCATGAGCCCATACCACTTGCAACTTTATCTGCCAAACGTTGACCGAAAGTCAAGGTCTCTTTATGTTTATCATGCCAAGTCTTATTTTTTATCATTTTATTTCGAATTTATTAGAATTTAGAATATTTTAAAAATTAAAAAGACAAATCAAAATGATTAATCCCGAGTAATGCAAAAAATAACACCAATGAGGTGATGAAATATTTTAAATTTGCATAATTGATAAAACTATTGAAAATTTTATTTACTTACTTTTAAAGGGACGACTCCAGCCATCTCACCGATAACATTTACCAATTCAGACCCTGTAGGAATCACTATTTTTGCATTGTTAGCAAGTGATGATTCAAGAGCTTCAAGTTTCCTCAATAATTGTGCATTGCCCACAAAATATTGGTCTGCAGCTTCGTTCACTAATTTAATAGCAGCAGCATCACCTTCTGCATGCAAAATCTTTGCCTGGCGATAACCTTCAGCTTCTTTAATTTTTGCACGTTTTTCTCCGTCGGCTACTGTTTCTCTTGCCGAAGCAAAGTCAATTGCGGCAACCTTTTCATTCTCAGCTTTTACAACCTTGTTCATTGTTTCTTGTACATCCGATGGCGGGTCAATTTCTTTTAATTCCGTGCGGACTATTTCGATACCCCAGCTTTGGGTTTCTTCGAGAAGAGTTTTATGCAACTCGGCATTTATTTTACCCCTTTCGCTATTGGCAGACTTCAAAGTCAAAGTGCCTATTATATTTCTTAAAGTTGTTCGGGCTAAATTGACAATCTGATATATGTAATTATTCACATTATAAATTGAATTTTTTACACTTTCTTCATCAGCTTTCACCTTAAAATATACCTGTGCATCTACTCTTGCGTTCAAATTATCGTTTGTTATAATTTCCTGTGGTTCAGCATTAACCATTGATTCTGTAATATTAACTCTGTACATCCGTTCAATGATTGGGAAAATCCAGTTAAATCCAGGATTGGCAAAACGATTGTATCTACCTAATCTTTCAGTCAAACCTCTATGTGTTGGCCTTACAATCCTAATACCACTCAAAACAAATATTAGAATAATTACTACTCCGACAATTATTAATTCCATAATTTCTCCGTTTTAAGAAATGAAACATATATTAATAACAATTTTAAAATTTAAATTGCTTTTGAGTCACAAAATAATTTTAATAAATAAATACCAAATAATTCCATCAATATAATTAGTAAAAAAAAACGTCTCAAGGTACTGAAATTCAATTCTAATTAAAATCGAAATGTTATTAAATTTTTCATTATGTCAAACCAATTCATTTATTTCAACTTCGCTGTTGTAATGCATGTTTTGTTTACGTCAAATGTTCCTATGACTTCATCGGCAGAAAGTGAGTTGTATTCAACATGAAGTGCGATTGTCAAATCACGTGGCAGCCATAGTTCAAAGAATCCGTTTTTCATTGATGTAATATTTCCGTCAAACAAAGTGTTACCTTGTGTGTTCTTTGCTGTCAGCTTAAAAGTTATTTCTTTGAGTTCCCCATCACAGCTTGAAGGGTAGTGAGTACTGCAGTCATGAGTTTTGGATATATAAGGTGCTACTGCTATATACATTTCATTCGGCGGCAAAGTTTTTTTCACTTCCCTTCCGTCTGGGAATTGAATGATTAGTTCTGTTGGTGTAATATGGCTCGTAATTTTTGATTTTGTAAATTTCCATTCGTTAGCTAATCCGATTGCAGATTTCAAATCGAGACTGTCTATTTTAGCAAAATCAATGTTATAATTCGGGTCAGTAGATTCTGAACAACCAAGGAAAATAAAAAAAAGCGAAAATATTAATAAAAAAGTTTTCATTTGGACACCATAGAATAATTACAATAAAAAATCTAATTAAATTCAATTTCAATGCCCTTTGCAATAATTTCATCTCTTTCAAAGTAGCTGTCATTAAAATCTTCTTCCCTGAATGGCATTGGCGATATATCCCATCCAACGACGGCTTTATACTTAGGTATTTTCATTTTATCTTCAAATCTGTTACCGGTAAAGCTATCAGATATTAAAGCAAGGTCAATATCGCTCCATTTATCCCGCCTATTGTTAGCATAAGAGCCGAACAAATATGCTTTCTTTATTTTTATATTGTTATTCTCAAGTTCAGCGATGAATCTAAGAATTTTGTCTTTAACTATATTTGGGATTTCAACCATATTATTTCGTAATTTTCAAACTAATATCTTTTCTTTTTTTTCAAATGTATTTTTTCCTACAATATAAGCATAAGTTGAAATAGGGACAAAATAAAATTTCAAATTCTGAATTAATGCAAAGCCCTCCTTATCTATTGTAGTTATCAAAGCTGAATCTAATTTATTTTTCTTGCAAAATGTAATCAAACTTTTTAATTCTCCAGGTTTGTTGAAAAAACGATTGCTCCATTTAATTTCTACAGCCCATCCAGGTTTCATTGTTTTCTCATTAAGATAAATCAAATCTACTTCGCCTTTATGCCAACCAGCATAATAAGGTTTAAACCATTTCCTATGAAGCCATTGTGAATAAATTGCAGTTTCAGCCAAATTACCCATTAAATCATCAGTAGATTGGATTGGCGTGAATAATGCACTTCTCAATGATGAGTTTGTTAAATATACTTTAAAATTATTTGCTCTTTTAAATCTTTTTGAATTTTCATCTACTCTATTAACAATTTTTATTAGAAAAGCAGATTCAAGATATTGTAAATACTTTTTTAATAAATGTTTCTCTACTCCACTTTCCATACTTAGAACTTTAAGAGAAATTTCATTTCCTGTGTTATAAGCTAACATTGTAAATAATGAGTTCAATTCCTGTACATCATGAATTCCATAAATACTCGGTAAATCCCTTAATAGTACTTTATCAATTATATCACTTCTGATGTATTGTCCCGGATTAGATTGAATAGTAGATGAAAAAATTACTTCAGGATATCCACCATAATTAATATATTCAATGAAGTGTTTATTCAGTTCATTTATATCGAGAGCCTTAAAAAATTTTGAAATATTGCTTTCCCATTCTATTTCAGTAGGAATAATTAAGCTTTCTAAATTTTTTAAATTAATATATTCACAAAATGTTAATGGGGGTAACAAAAAATCAGTAAATCTTCCTGCTCCGCTTTCAATGCTTTTCATCTTTAATGCTGCGGCTGCTGATCCGGATACAATGAATTTGCATTTTGGATAACTATCTACCAAAACTTTTAGATGAATTTCCCAGTCTTTTAAATATTGG
The DNA here is from genome assembly GCA_021824625.1 of Bacteroidota bacterium. Lineage (GTDB taxonomy): Bacteria > Bacteroidota > Ignavibacteria > Kapaibacteriales > UBA2268 > XYC2-FULL-35-21. Next base: position 5,856 of record JAKAKE010000198.1, read on the forward strand.
ATTTCATCAAAAAAAATATACCAACCGGATAAAGTATTTTCAGATGTTGCTTGTCTAATTATATTAAAAATTTTTTCAAGTCCTAAATTATTATAAACGGGATTCTCAGTGCTAACATAACATATTTTCTTTTGCTCTATTCCTTTTTTAAGCAAATATTGTATTGTATGAAGCATCATAACTGTTTTTCCCACACGTCTTGGACCCATTAGTACCACTGCCCGGTTAACACTGATTTCTTCAACAAGGGGATAAAACAAGTTATAATATAGTCTTCTATTGTATTTATTTATATTTTCATCGATTTCACCTGTAATCCACCAGGGATTTTCGAATTTCAATCTACTAATTATCAATTCTTCTGAAATTGAGATTAATGTACTCTGTTTTGACATAAATTCTCCAATTATCATAAATAATGTATATCAATATACTCTAATTAACAATAATTTCCAAAATAAAAGATAATTATTATTTATTTTTCATAAAAAAAACCTGAATTCATTTTCACAAATCCCGGCTTTTCAGTATCCAATTAAAATTATTATTGAAATTTCTTTGTACCATTCGCTTGGTAAACATACCTGAATGTGTACATCCTTGTTTGCCCATTAGGGTCAATCACCTGCGGTGCATCCTTGTAATAGCTGATGATTTGCATTTTTGCATATTTACCGTCTGCTGTCCTGATTAAAAGAACAACACCGGGTATAGCTGTGATGGTTTGTGCAGCACCGTCATAGTGATACCAGCCATTATCCGAGCCTGTTGGTATAGCCGGAGGAGCTAACTGTGTTTCTGTTATCCAACCAGTCTCAGGTGCTTCTGCCAATGAATTGTAATCAGTCTGCCTGAGAACGATTGCCGCACCTTGACCCGGACCTCTTACTCCACTATTTATTATAATAGTTGTACCTGCAAATCCGAGGTCCCACTTTGTTGTGTTGGAATCTGCAAGAGAAACAAACGAGCTGTCACTCAACCTGAAAAAGGTGAAATGCCCTGTCTTGCCTGTATCTGCCGGCAGGTTGCTGATTGTTGTGCTTCTCGCAGTAATTGTATTGTCCGGCTCGGTTACTTCTTTACTGCAGGAAATTACCAGAGCCAAAGCAATGAATGAGATGATTAAAATATGTGAATTTTTCATAAAATACTCCTAAAAATTAATATTTATTTAAATTAAAAGTTGCATTAACATAAAATGTTGTACCGGGTGAAACCGATAACATTCTGATGTCTTTGTAATTGAAAATATTATCTATCCCTAATTGTAGTGTCAAAAACGAGAACAGTTCCTTCGATGCCGTGAAATTCCAAATAACAGTCGAAGGAGCATATTCCGATTTATCATCCAGAATTGCATTACCGTTCATATCTGCCCATCCGTATTTGCCCTTAAATAAAGCTCTCAGAGAAATGTTTGTATTTTCTTCCACCCAGTTGTATTGGATCTTTAATATTCCGCTATGTTCGGGCCTGTAAAATAATCCGCCATACTCCACTTCCTGGACAGGCCTGTCAATGCCGGTTGAACCTCTTTTATAAATTTGTTTATTTCTTATTTTATCCAAAACATCTTCATCTGCTGTTTGAAGAAATTGATAGTTCATTTCGATAGTAAAATTAACAATTGGTTCGGATTTGATTTTCACTTCGATTCCCTGGGTATAAATGCTTCTGAAATTAGCGTAAGTGTGAAGGCTCTGGCCATTCTTTTTTATACCTATGCGTAAAAATTCAATCATATCCGAAATGTTATTTCTGAAAATGTTTGTTTTCAATTCAAGGTATTTGTCAAGATAATAATTAAAGCCAAAATCGAGAGAATAAGAACTTTCGGGTAGAAGTCTGGAAATATTTGTCGGTTGAATTAGCAGCGTATCAATTATACCCTGCTCTTTCAATTTTCTTACGCCTTCTTCAACATAAGCAACACCGAGAACAGAATACCCTGCATAAGGGTTCGTCCAGTCAAGATAAAGCTGCTCGAAGTTTGGAGCTTTGAAACCGCTACCAACTGCACCTCTCAATGTAAGATTATCGAATGGATTGTAAGACACTGCGAGCTTTGGGCTCCAATGCGGGTTATATTCGCTATGGCTGTCGAATCGAACACTACCAATAATATTAAATTTATTCAGAAAGTCAGCATCATATTGCAAATAGCCATAAAGTAATTTGGCAGATTGTCCACCGTCGGCTATTTGTTGTGCTTCTACATCATCAAGCTGTCCTCCTATTCCAATTGTCATTAAGTTTGCTAACAGGATATTCGGCAGATTAGACTGAACTTCGATTTTGTTTGTTCCCTGTTTAAAGCTGTAATCGGAATAAAATTCTCCTGTGTTTGCATATATAGAGTTTGATTTGGTTCCGAAAGTTGTACGATATACTCTTGCCTCTATATCAAAATCATCGGAATATTTATGATTGAGTTTTAGTGAAAAATTGGTTTCATCATTATTGACTTTTGAATTTACTAATGAAGAATCACCACCGGATTTGGCAGTAAATTTATCCAATTCATTATCGAAATTATACCTGCCTGAAAATTTTAATTGAGTTTTCTCTGAAAATTTATAATAGATATCGCTACTAAAAGTGTGGCTTAAGATTTCGGGAACAGTCTGACCGAAACTACTTTCCTTAATATTATAGCCTTTGGTATAATACCTGTTCAAAAACAGGTCCATACCAAGTTTGTTCTCATTACCGGAATATTGAATGTTTCCTGTTAAGTCAAGCAGCGAATTGCTTCCGTATCTTAATGATGTTTTTAATCCAAGTGGAATAGTAGGTTTTTCGGTGATGATGTTAATAACACCGGCTAAGGCATTACTGCCATAAAGTGAAGATGAAGGGCCGCGAACAACTTCTATTCTCTTAACGTTACCAAGGGTGAATCTGGATAAATCAAGAATACCCCCTGTCCTTCCTATAACAGGTTCGCCATTAAATAGTATCAGAGTATAATCGGCATCTAATCCTTGCAACTGCACACCATTTCCATGATTATTCAGTACATTTAATCCTAATTGTTCGCTCAAAACATTGTCGAGTTTCAAATTTCCTTGTTTGGTAATCTCCTCGGCGCTGATTACATCGGTTGGAATAGGAAGATTTTCCAGATGCTTATATGTTCTTGTACTTGTTACTACTATTTCATCAGTGGTTTTATAAGCATGTGATAAGGTGATTTTAAAATCATTTACATCATTTTTTAAATTAATAATCGTATCAATGGTTTGGTAACTGATATGTGAAAATCTAAATTTATAATTTCCTGGCGGTATGTCATTAAAATTAAAATATCCTTTACCATTTGAAGCAACTGATTGATTCAAATCAAGGATTTTTACTGTAACGTGAGGTATGCCTTTATTATTCGGATTAAAAACAGAACCGCTAAAATGAAAAGTATTATCTGATGATTGAAGTAAACTGCACTCAAACAACAACGATAAAAATACAATTAAAAATCCCCTCACAACCACAACTCAATCTAAAATAACAACCAACCATCTTCATCTATTGATATGTTTTAATATATTTAATTACTTATTTAAATCTTACAAAACATTCAATTTTTATGACCTATCTTAAAACAAAGTACAAAATTAATAAAAAAGACTTTATTATCTTATTATATAATCTTTCAGAAATGAGATTTTGGTTGTTTATGTAAATTTTAGGAAGAATTTCATTCTTCACATTAGTCATTATCAAAAACAAATGTTCCATTTTCCGTTTCACCAGCCAAGTCATTAAAATAACTGATGTTTAATTCGAGTTCTTTAGGCAATATTTTTTTCCTCTTTCTTCTAATTGTGGAACAAAATTAATTGCCTCGTATTCAGAAGATGTTTGAACGTGTTTTGTTTCCATGATTGAATACTTTTATATTAAATTTTTCAAAATACTGAAATACTTATTTCCCGGTTTCCCATATATAGAGATTTATTCTATTTACCAATTTGATTCAAAGAAAAGTAATTCGGTATAATCTATTTTATTTCCAATAACTTATGTTATAATCGCTATTAAAATATATAATTTTTTGTTTTAATGCAAGTGTTTATTTTGCACACACCGAGAAAGAAAACCCCCATACCCCCTTTGAAAAATGGGGCTGTTTTATTCACTTTTCATTGTTCACTATTCACTACTATTGCGCCCATGCACAAAGGTGCAAATCGGTAGAACTAACCATCAATTCATGAGTTGGTAATATCCTGATTGTAAATCCTTGGTTGCCCGTGCCGTTGCATATATATTCGCCTTCATAGTGATGTAAATGGTCTTCTGATTTAATCAGTTTCAAATCCTTAAAGTTTGTATCTATCAGTTCGCCTTCATGGTTCACAGTACCATAAAACACCTGAATGACTACATCCGCGGGTGTTAATTTGCCAAGATGCACACGTGCAGAAACATGGATTGCCTTACCGACAAAGAACTCATTATCCTCTTCGGTGGAAACATCTATTATTTCAACTTCGCCCCAATGGTCTCTAATCGAATTTTTCCAGCCGTTCAATAAACCTGCATTTTTTGCATTTTCGGCTGTCATTATTTTAAAGTTCTTAATTGCGGAAAGATAATACTTTGTCGAATATTCCTTAACCATTCTTGTCGTAGAGAAATTCCATGCAATAGATTTAATACACGACTTCATATACGTTACCCATTTGTCAGGCACTCTGCCGAGGCTAGACCTGTCATAAAACATAGGAACAATGACCTGTTCGAGCAAGTCATATAATGAAGATGCTTCGATTATATTCTGCTCGTCATAATTTGCATATTCCTCACCATGCCCTATTGCAAAGCCGTTGGTGCCATCGTAGGCTTCATCGAACCAACCGTCGAGAATGCTCAGATTGAGTGTGCCGTTGAGAGCCGCCTTCATACCGCTCGTGCCGCTTGCTTCCATCGGCTTGATGGGGGTGTTGAGCCAGATATCACATCCTTTCACAATATACCTTGAGATAACCATATCATAGTCTTCGATGAAAACAATATGACGCTCCAACCCGTACTCACGGACTTTATATATAATTGACTGGATAACTTCCTTGCCCTGAGTGTCGTGTGGATGGGCTTTGCCGGCAATTATAATCTGCACCGGTTTGTCATATTTTTTCAGAATTTCTGCAAGTCTTTCCATGTTTGAAAACAATAGAGTAGCTCTTTTATAAGTTGCGAAACGACGTGCAAAGCCGATTGTCAGGGCATCAGGGTCGAGGTATTCATTTATTTTGCTAATTTGTTCGGGAGTAAGAAAGGATTTCTGTCTTTTAATTAAATAATCTCTCGCAAACAAAATCATCCTGACTCTTCTTCTTTGCTTTTCCCTCCAAAGCTCCTCATTAGGGATAATATCTATTTTAGGCCAAATATCTTCAACATCTGTTTCTGTCTTCCAACGTGGTGAAAGATAGCGGTCGAAAAGTTCAGCAAATTCCCGTGCAACCCATGTCATTGTATGAATGCCGTTAGTTACACTTCCAATCGGCACTTCATCAACCGGAAAGCATTTCCATAAGTGATGCCACATATTTCTCGATACAATACCATGCAGCTTGCTTACACCATTATGATAACCTGTCAGCCTCAAGCCAAGAATAGTCATAGAGAAACTTTCATCAGGATTAAAATCGGATGACTGACCAAGGAAATAAAATTCCTCTTTTTTCAATCCGAGCGATTTATAATAATTCTGCAAATAGGCTTCCATCCTGTCAACCTTGAAGGCTTCATTTCCGGCAGGAACGGGAGTGTGCGTAGTGAATACAGATGATGATTTGGTTATCTGTTTTGCAGAATGAAAATCCATTTTGTATTTTTCCATGTACCCTTTTGTTCTTTCAAGTAAGGCGAAGGCGGCATGGCCCTCGTTAATATGGAAAACAGTAGG
>JAKAKE010000198.1:11782-15097 GCA_021824625.1 Bacteroidota bacterium
TCAATATGCAATGCCTTTAATGCACGGACTCCGCCTATTCCAAGCACGATTTCCTGCTGAATCCTTGTTTCACGCGTTCCGCCATAAAGCTGGTCTGTTATGTCCCTGTATTCATCCAGAGAATTTTCTTCAATGTTAGTATCAAGTAGATAAAGAGGAACCCTACCTATCTGTAATTTCCATACCTGGGCGAATGCTTTTGCAAGGGGTAAATCAACGTCGATAATCACAGGTTCATCATTTTTATCTCTCATTAAAGTAAGCGGCATCGAATAAAAATCATTAAAAATATACTGCTCATTCTGCCAACCGCTTTGGGTAAGTCTTTGCCTGAAATAACCCTGCTGGTAAAGTAATCCGACAGCTATCAAAGGTAAGCCAAGGTCGCTTGCACTTTTTAGATGGTCTCCCGATAATACACCTAATCCTCCCGAATAATTTGGAAAACTTTCGTTTATTCCATATTCTGTGCTGAAATAAGCAATTAATCCTTTTCCATTGATATTAACAGTGTCATACCAGGTTTGGGCTTCCATGTATTTTCTGAATTTATCGTATATATAATCGAGAAAACTGGTGAAATCAGTCTGCTCGGAAAGTTTCTCCAATTCAGCCTGACTAAGTTTATTCATCAGCAAAACGGGGTTATGATTGGCTTCCTCCCAAAGCTTTCTGTTTATTCTTACGAATAACTCTTTGGCTTCAGAATTCCAGCACCACCAATAATTATATGCGAGTTCTTTAAGTTTTTCAATTTTTTTTGGCAGATGAGACGTAACAATAAAACTATGAACAGGCTTCATATATATACTCCAAAAATCATAAAATTAAATTATGTAAATTACGTATCATAAAAAATAATGATTTTTTTTTTAATTACCATTATTTTGTTTTTGGAATTAAAAATATGTTAAAAGACAATATCATTCTTGGTGACTCGAATTTATCGGAAATTCAGAAGGCAGTAAGACTTCTGAATGATGGTGAGATAATAGGATTTCCAACAGAAACCGTATATGGAATTGGGGGGGATATTTTTAATGAAGAAGCTGTAAATAAAATATTTGATATTAAAAACAGACAGTTAAACCTCCCCTTGTCAGCTCATTTATCTGCTATTTCAGACGTTGAAGATGTTGCTTTTGATGTACCCGATGAATTTTTCATACTTGCAGATAAGTTACTCCCCGGCCCATTAACTGTTATTTTGAAAAAAAAGAAAAGTATCTCCGATTCAGTAACATCGGGACTAAAGACAATAGGAGTCAGAGTGCCGGACAACAAAATTTTTCAGAAATTAATTGAAGAGTTTGGGAAACCGCTTGCTGCAACTTCTGCTAATTTATCAGGTAAAAAATCAGCAATTACTGCTGAAGAAGTAAGAACATATTTTCCTGAAGAAATTTCTCTTATTTTAGACGGAGGCAGATGCAGGTATTCTCAGGAATCAACTGTAATCAGCCTGATTGAGTTCCCTCCCCTGCTTATTCGTGAAGGGGTCATCCGAACTACGATATTAGAAGATATATTAAAAATAAAATTCAGAAAATAACACATCCGTTATTTTCCACTTTTACAAAAGGGGGACTAAGGGTGATTATTAATTAATTATATCCTTTGCATTATAATCTTGTTAAAAAACGGCTCAAATAATAAAATTTATTATATTTGTTACTTTTTTATATGATTTTACAGCTTAAATGATTGAAAGAAATGTAACTGTTAGAAACAGGGCGGGTTTACACACAAGGCCTGCGGCAGCACTCGTAAAACTTGCTGCAAAATTTAAATCTGAAATATTTTTAATCAGGGACGGGTTTTCAATAAACGCAAAAAGCATTATAGGTGTTATGACTCTTGCCGCCGAGCAGGGTTGCGAACTTGTTCTAAAGATTGAAGGATTTGATGAGGATAACGCAGCAAATGAATTAACTGTTTTTTTTGAATCAGGTTTTGGGGAACAATAAATAATAAACTATGGCTGGAGAAAAAACAAAAAAATTTCCTATTTCATTACTTGGAGATAAAATTCCGGCTAAAAATGCAAGTGATGAATTGATTCTTAAGGGTATTCCCTCCTCTCCGGGAATGGCTTTTGGTAAGGCTTTTGTATTGAAACCGGAAATTATAATCATACCAAATATTCAAATTACAACTGAAAAAATCCAAAATGAAATTGAAAGGCTTGAGTCAGGGCTACTGGCTATGATAAATGAAATTCAATCTGCACTCGACAAAGTTAAATCCGAATCTCAAAATATCAGTGCTATTCTCGAAACAAATCTTTTGATTTTGAATGACGAATATATCATCAATTCAATCAGAGACAGAATTAAAGATTGTTATTCTGCTGAAAGTGCCGTTATACAGGAATATGACAATCAAATCAAATTTTTTAAAAATTCCAGGGATAATATTCTTAAGGAGCGTTCTTATGAACTCGAACATCTCAGGGATAAACTTCTTTCCACAATTAGAAAAAAAATCACGAGTTATATAATCCCTGAAAATTCGATAATTGTTGCACAGGCGATTACTCCCACGGATATAGTGAATTTCAAGGAATCAAAAGTTAAGGGAATCATTACCGAAGCAGGTGGAATAGCATCGCATAGCTCCTTACTTGCACGGTCATTTGATATTCCGGCTGTTATTGGAGTAAGAGATGCTCATAAATTAATCAATAGTAAAAATTGTGTATTAATTGACGGATATGCAGGTTTAATTACAATTAACCCTTGTGATGACAGTATCCGTATATTTGAAGAGAGAATATCGAAAGAAGCCGACCACAAGCGGGAACTCGGAGAATTGATAAAACTGCCTTCAGTAACTCAGGATGGAGTTCAAATTAAACTTTTAGCCAATGTTGATTCGCCCGATGACATAAATGCAGCAATTTTGGTTGGCAGTGATGGAATTGGTTTGGTTCGAACTGAAAACCTCGTCATGTCTTTAAAAAGATTTCCTGATGAAGAAGAACAATTCACCTGGTACAAGGAAATTGCCGACAGGGCTTATCCCAATCCTGTTGTTCTCAGAGCTTTCGACATTGGGAGTGATAAGTATTTGGAAGGGCTTCCACACCTTGAAAAAAATCCTTCACTTGGTTTCAGGGGTATCAGGTTCTTACTGCACAGAGAAGATATTTTTTCAAACCAGTTAAGGGCATTTCTTAGAGCATCAGCTAATAAAAATTTGAAAATAATGCTTCCGATGATTTCGACTATTAGCGAAGTAGAGCAATCCAAAGTCATATTGGAAAAATGCAAGAATGAGCTAAGAGAAAAAAATATTCCTTACGATTTAAACATT
>JAKAKE010000217.1 GCA_021824625.1 Bacteroidota bacterium
GAAAAATCAGGTCAATTCAAAGTGAACAGATCCAGGATGATTTTTTGTTCAGTTTGATGGCAGACGGCCTGCTCGAGGATATGAAAAACATTCAACTCCTTAAATTCTCCTCGTTACTGGAAATATTTCCTAAGATGATTAGAGACCTGTCCCACCAAAAAGGCAAGGATGTTGCTCTTGAAGTAAATGGTTCTGAAGTTGAAATAGACAGGAGAATACTCGAGGAAATCAAAGACCCGTTAATTCATATTATTCGCAATTGCATTGACCATGGCATTGAACAACAATCCGAAAGGAAACAAAAGGGTAAATCAACAACAAGCATAATCAAAATAAATATTACACAAAAGGATGCTGATAAAATCGAAATTGAAATCTCCGATGATGGTTCAGGCATTGATTTGACTAAAGTGAAGGCTTCTGCATTAAAGCTTGGCATTGTCACCCAGGATGAAATAAATAAATCGAGCAGGGATGAGCTCGTTCAATTAGTTTTTTTATCGGGTATATCAACAAGTCAATTCATCACTGATTTGTCAGGAAGAGGATTAGGACTTTCGATAGTAAAAGAAAAGATTGAAAATTTGAATGGAGAAGTAACAGTCGAATCAATCGAGAATAAAGGCACGAAATTTAGATTGATTTTACCCATAACAACAGCAACAATCGGCGGTTTAATCGTAAAAGAATGTGAACAGTTATTTGTTATTCCGTCCATTTACATTGATAATGCATTAAGATTGAAAAAAAGCGAGGTGAAATCAATCGAGAACCGGAATGTGTTCAAATTTTCCGAACAATTTATTCCACTTGTAAAATTATCCGAAATATTAAAATTACAAAGAAAAGCAAAGTTGAACGGAAGCGATGAAAACCTTAAAGTTATTGTTTTAAATTCACAGCAGAAAAAAGTCGGCTTGCAGGTTGATGACGTTGTCAATGAACAGGAAATAATTGTCAAAGAGCTTGGCAGTCAATTAAAGAGAGTAAGAAATATATATGGAGCCGCCACAATCGGCAGCAGGGAATTGATTTTAATCCTGAATGTTCCTGATTTAATTAAATCAACGATTGCCGCACCAGAACTTTACAAAGCAACACCGGTTTTGGAAGAGGAGGAGAGAAAACATAAAAGAGTATTGGTTGTCGAGGATTCGATAACGGCAAGAACCCTTTTAAGGGGAATTTTGGAATCTTCGGGATTTGACGTCAGGACAGCCGTTGACGGGTTGGACGCCATAACTACATTAAAAGGTGAAAGTTTCGATTTGGTGATTTCTGACATTGATATGCCAAATATGAACGGCTTTATGCTGACTGAAAAAATCCGTGCTGATAATAAATTATCTGATTTGCCCGTTATACTTGTTACCTCTCTCGATTCACGCTCAGACCGTGAAAGAGGGATTGATGTCGGTGCAAATGCATATATTGTCAAAAGCAGTTTTGACGAGAGCAATTTGATTGATGTTATCAAAAGGTTGATTTAATTCTTGTCATTTTTCGCTTAGCTCAGAATGACATTAAAGTAAGGATTATAATGATAAAAGTATTAATAGTTGATGATTCTGCGGTCGAGATTGAGTTCCTGGATTATATGCTCGGCTCGGACTCTGATATAAAAGTGATTGGTAAGGTCAGGGATGGTGAAGATGCAATTCAATTCCTGACTCATACAAAGCCGGATGTCATTACAATGGACATACATATGCCAAATATGGATGGGTATGAAGCTACTAAAATTATTATGGAAACGAATCCTGTTCCCATAGTAATCGTTAGTGCAAGCAGCGGCAAAGATGTTGACAAGACCTATAAAGCTATCCAGGCAGGGGCTTTGGCTTTTGTTGAGAAACCTGTAGGATTTAGCCATCCGGATTTCGACATAGTAAAGAATAATTTGATACAGACCGTAAAGCTGATGTCAGAAGTAAAAGTTGTCAAGAGGAGATTTAGAGCCGATACGGAAAATAAATCTCAAGTGGCGGTGTTAAATAATTTTATTGGATTGCAGCCGAAAGAATACTCGGTAATCGTAATCGGTGTATCAACCGGTGGCCCTGTTGTATTGCAAACATTATTATCGAGACTACCTGAAAACTTTTCTATACCGATTATCATTGTGCAGCATATAGCATCGGGATTTTTGTCGGGTTTAACCGAATGGTTGTCAGGTACGACATCACTAAAATATAAAGTGCCCGAAAATAATGAAGTCATCAAGGAGGGTTATGTTTATTTTGCACCCGATGACTACAATATTGGAATATCGGGGAATAACAGAATTGTTTTATCAAAAGATGAGATGGAAAATGGCTTAAGGCCTTCAATATCATATTTATTTCGCTCAGCGGCAAACAATTATGCTGATAAAACTATCGGTATAATCCTGACCGGCATGGGGAAAGACGGTGCTGCTGAACTAAAATTAATGCGTGATAAAGGAGCTTTGACAATAGCTCAGGATAAAGAAAGTTCGATTGTATTCGGAATGCCTAATGAAGCAATTAAATTAAATGCCGCTCAATATATTTTACAACCGGAAAAAATCGCCTCGCTTTTGATTAAACTTGAGGCAGAAAATAATGGGGGTTCAAAATGAAGAAAAAGATAAATGATAAATCAGTTAATTGGGAAATATTGATAGTCGAAGATAGCCCTACCCAATCCTTAAAGCTTAAGCGGGTTTTGGAAGATAAGGGCTATAAAGTCAGGCTTGCGACAAACGGCAGTGATGCCCTCGTTCAGGTTAAAGAAAAAATACCCGATTTAATCATCAGCGATATAATAATGCCGATTATGGACGGATATAATATGTCGAAGGCGTTAAAAGCAGAACCTGAATATAAAGATTTACCAATTATTCTTATCACATCTCTGTCTGAATCCGAAGATATTTTGGTAAGCCTTGAGTGCGGGGCTGAGATGTTTATTTCCAAGCCTTATGATGAAAATTATCTGCTCCATCAAGTGCAGTTAATATTATCCAATCAAACAGAAATTCAGGGGACCGAAAGCCCGGACGGGTTCGAAATAACCTATTACGATAAAAAATATAAGATTAAGAAAGATTTTTATCGGGTTTTAAACATATTATTAAATACACATGAAACTGCTGTAGGAAAAAACAGGGAATTGATAGATGCACAAAATGAGTTAATCAAACTCAATAATAATCTCGAGGAACTTGTCAGTCAACGAACTGCCGCATTATTAGATGAAATTGCCGAACGTAAAATTATTGAAAAGGAACTGAGAAAAAGCGAGGAAAAATATCGTAATCTGATAGGCACACTCCAGGAAGGTATATTGGTGATTGATAACAATGAAAATACAACATTTGTTAATGATGTTTTACCCTCTATGCTCGGCTATACAAAAAAGGAAATGATTGGTAAAAGCATATATTCATTTATGGATGACAACTTCAAAGATACTGCCCGAAAGCAAATTGAAAGTCGTAAACAGGGTGTTTTTGAACAGTTTGAATTTGAATTTTTGAAGAAAGATGGTACTCGAATACAAACACTATTAGAAGCTGGCCCTCTGTATGACGAAAAGGGGAAATATATCGGAGCTATTGCCGGTGTGATAGATATCACAGAAAGAAAGATGCACGAAGAACAATTGAAAAATCTTAATATTGTGTTGAAAGCCATAAGAAATATAAATCAACTGATAGTGAGGGAGAAGGACAAAGGCGATTTAATCAGAAAAGCATGTAATCTGCTTCTTGAACCAGGAAGTTTCCGCCATGCATTTATTTCCTTGTTTGATGAATCAATGAACCTTATTGATTTTACATATTCGGGCGAAGTGGAAAACCCGGAAAAAATCAAGGAGTTTTTGAAAAAAGGTGTTTTTCCGGAATGTTATAAGGATGCGATGAAAAATCCTGATAAAATTTCAACCAAGCATCCTTTCCTGGATTGCAACGAATGTGGATTTTATGATAATAAGATACTTAATGGCACAAAATCTTTGACTTCATTATTATACTTTGAAGGCAAAACTTATGGTTTTATCACAATTTCAGTATTTGAATACTTCATCGAGATTGAAGAAGGATTCAGAATTTTAGAAGAAGTTATCGGTGATATTTCTTTTGCACTTTATACCTTTGATATTGGTGAGAAGAGGAAAAAAGCAGAGGAGTTTATTAGATGGCAGGAAAAATATTTTGAATATCTGCTTGAAAATGCCAATGTATGGCTGGATGCCATTGATACAGAAGGTAATTTGATTTTCTGGAATAAAAAGGCAGAAGAAATATCAGGATACAGGAAAGATTTTGTACTTGGTAACCAAAAGAAATGGGATGCCATGTATCCTGAAAATGGCAAGGGGCGAGAACTTCTGGAATATTGCAAAAACCTTATAAAAGACGGACAGATTATTAAGGATGTCGAAACTGAAGTAACAACTGCCAAAGGCAATAAGAGAATAATTTCCTGGTCATCAAATCTTATCTATGATGAATTTGGTATTGTTACCGGGTGTATGTTCGTCGGCGAAGACATCACCGAGCGCAAGTTGTCGGAAGAAGAATTAATCATTGCCAAAGAAAATGCCGAGGAAATGAACCGTCTTAAATCAAGTTTCCTCGCAAATATGAGCCACGAGCTAAGAACACCTATGAACGGGATTCTCGGATTTTCTGAGATTTTAGTTACCGAAGAAAAAATTAGCGTCGTCAGGGAAATTGCGGATGTCATCAACAAGAGCGGCAAAAGATTGATGAACACCTTGAATTCCATTTTGAATCTATCAAGAATCGAAGCAGGGGAAATTAAATCCCAGAAAAGCATAGTTAATATCATGGATTTGCTTTATAACACTGTTGATTTGTTCAAGGTGGAGGCAGACAAGAAAAATCTTAGGATTAATTTGGAATCTGAGTTTGATTCTTTACTTATTGAAACCGATGAAAGAATGTTGCAAGACGTATTTAATAATCTTGTGAATAATGCAATTAAATTCACAACCGAAGGTGGTGTTTCAGTTAAAGTAAGCCGCGTTATAACTGATATAATGAAATTGATTGAAATAGAAGTAACGGACACCGGAATAGGAATTGATGAAAAGGATTACGGTACAATATTTGACGAATTCAGGCAGGTAAGCGAAGGCTTGAGCAGAAGTTTCGAAGGAACAGGACTTGGATTAACGATTTGTAAAAGGTATTTAAATATACTCGGCGGCACAATCACTGTTAAAAGTAAAATTCACGAAGGTTCAACTTTTACGGTTGGATTACCGTTTTTTTCAGACAAATCCATCGAAAAATCTAAAGGCATTGCAGTTGTAGATAAACATGAAATAAAAAAAGAAAAAGTATCCGGAACCATCGGCAAGCCCAGGATATTATATGTAGAAGATGATGATGTTTCGATAATACTTTTTGAAAAGATTTTTAAAGATAAATATGAGATAGATATTGCAAAAAAAGCTAAGGAGGCTATACAAAAGGCTAAAGAAAACAATTTCGCCTTAATTATAATGGATATTAATCTTGGCAAAGGCGAAAGCGGTATGGACGCTACAAGGGAAATAAGGAAATTAGATTATTATAAAAACATACCAATCATTGCGATGACCGCATTCGCTATGCAAGGCGATAAACAAGAGTTTCTCGATGGCGGATGTAATGATTATATATCGAAGCCTTATGACCACCATGAGCTTGTTAGAATGATTGACAAATATATTAAGATTGAGTGAAAACGATACCGGATATTATTTACTCATGCTGCGCATAAAATATTATTATTATCCCAAAATATTCATTAGATACAATGAAATACCTAAGGAATAAGAACAGGCTTGTCATTCTGAGGAGTGAAACGACGAAGAATCTCTTACACGAATGAGATGCTTCGACTTAGCTCAGCATGACAATTACAAACTATTATGAATTTCCTAATGAATAATTTGGGATTAAAGGACTTTAAAAAAAATTTGTTCATTGAAAATTCAATGAAAATAAAAAATTGAATATAGAAAATTTTTCCTTTGGTTCAATTTTATATAATAGAGGTTCATTGCAATTCATCTCTACATCAATTTTAATAAGCAAATATCATTGAATAGATTATCCAGAGAACAACCGATAAGCCGGTTGTCAGGGCTATCCATCCGAATATTTTTAAAAGCTTCAGCAAATTAGGAGAAAATGGTGTTGACAGTCTTTTTTCAATTTCCCCGCTTATTCTCATTCGCCTGTACTCATCAGGCCTTTCCATTTTCAATTCATCAACCGTTACCTGTCCTGAGAAAATGACAGTATCCATCGGGAATTTCTCGGGCCTGAAATGTGTATTAAAGAAATGCACTGTGAAAATGAATCCTGCCGCCAGTAGTGCTTCGTCGCTGTGTACTATAGTTGCCACATTTAAGAGCCAGCCCGGAAAAACATAAGAAAATATCTCGGGGAACCACAAAGAAAGCCCCGTTGAACCAATAATAAATATACCCCAGAATACGGCAAAGTAGTCGAACTTTTCCCAGTAAGTCCATCTTCCATACCGAGGTCGGGGACCTTTTCCGAAATACCATTTGAATGAAGCAACAACATCTTTTAAATCCTTTTTTGTCGGAATCATGGTAAAGGGGCCAAACAACATATCTTTCCATGATTTAAATTCGTTTCTTTTCTTTTTGAACAAATCAATCACATGAATTATGAATATTCCAAACAAAAGAGTAGCGGCAAATCTGTGTACGTAACCTGCGTTTTCAACACCCCCGAAAATAAAAGCAATAATCTTTGCTAATCCTGTATAAGAAAATTTTACTGATAAGCCGGTAATTGCAAGGCTGAGAAAGCTTACAATCATTGTTATATGCAATGTGCGTTCAAGAGGCGAAAACCTTGAATAACGTTTTGTTGTTTCATCATGGAGATGAGCTGCCATAAATTTTTTCATTTCTCTTCTCATTTGGAATGACCTTGGCAGCCATATTAGTGTATGAAGGAATGATAGTGAAAATGTTCCAAGTAATAAAAGAGTCATACCCCAGAAAGTCCAGAATAGCCATGGATACTTGGATGAGTCATGATGAGTAGCATGTGTGAAATACTTTGTGAACCCCTTATTAGCGTTTTTATGGCACTTCTGACAAGTAGTAACAATGTTATCCCTGTGAAGTGAGGATTTATAATTTGATACCGGTAAAATGCTGTGAGAGCCATGGCAATCACTGCATTTCGCCGCTTTTGCCGAACCTAATCGAGACACTTTCCCATGATAAGTGTCGAAGTATGTTTCTGAAATCTTCTTATGACATTTACCACAAGTATTTAAAATTTCCAATCTGAATTGATTCAGGTCTGTTCTTTTAATTGTATGAGCAGTATGACAATCATTACAAACAGGTAATTTCTTTTTATCAACACTCGATACGAAGGGTGAATGTATGCTTTTATTAAATTCTTCCTGAATGCCATAATGGCAATTACCGCATGTTCTTGCTATGTTGTCAGGATGAATGCTCGACTCGGGATTTTTGTAAGGCAATCCTTTATGAGCAGTATGGCAATCCGTACAAGTAGCTGTAACGACTAAACCGCTTTGAATCAAACCATGTCCATGGATGCTTTCAGCGTAGTTGTCAATTACTTTATGTTCTGTTCCTTTATAAAACCTTGTTGCAGACTTGCCTTCCTGGTGGCATCTCGAACATAACTTAGGTATGTTGAGGGGAAAAATAGGTGAGTGTTCATCATTCTTACCAAGGACCCTGTGTGTGCCGTGGCAGTCCACACATGCCGGAGCGTCTGCATTGTTTCTGTTCCTTAATTGACCGTGATAACTCTTCATATAATCATCGCCAACCTGGGTATGGCAGGATGAACAGTCAACTTTCCTGGTTATTGCATCGCAAGAACGCTGATGATTCGGATTCACTTCCACATGGCATTGGGCACAAGCAATTTTATTGTGTTTGGACTCGCCTAAATCATGCGAATTAACAAACATTGTTTGCCCGTTTTGCGATTTTAATGAAAGCTTATCATGGCATTTCTTACAACCATCGTCTGCAAGATTCTGTGGATAAAACACCTTTCTTATTTTATGTGGCTGATGGCAATCAATACATGCCGGTAGAACTTTTGCTTCTTTTTCCCACAGTCTTCCGTTAATCACTTTTTTGTGAACAAATTCAATCGCCGCGTGACATTTGGTGCAGGTTCCTGCAATATTTTTTCTGTTAATAGTTGACCTTGGGTCTGTATGCGGCAGTATTCTGTGAGGTGAGTGGCAGGATGCACAAGTTGCACTGACTACCAATCCCTTTTTAATTAAACCTTCGCCATGAATTGATTCCGAATAATTTTCGAGTATATGGCTTTCAGGTATATTTCTTTGAAGCTGAACGGGCGACCCCTCGCGATGGCACTTACCACATAATTTTGGAACATTAATAGGATAAACCGGAGATTTCCTGTCCTTAATTGAGACAATGTCATGCTTGCCGTGACAAGTCTGGCAGGTAGGAGCTAATTGGTCGCCTCTGTTAAATGATTTACCATGCAGGCACTCATTATATAATCCCTGCTCTTCCTTGTGGCATGAGCCGCATTGTGCCTTCTTAGGTTTATCATGCGGCAAATCCTTATTGGCTAAATCTGAGTGGCACCCTATACACGCAACTTTTGAATGAATTGTCTTCGAATACGCTTTCTCATCAATATAAGCGGAAATCATTTTTCCACCGCGATTCACCTTTAATGCCTTGTCATTATGGCACATCAGACAGTCATCATTTGACGGATTCTGCTCATGGCTTGTCAACGGCAATGATAAGTATATTGTTAAAACAAAAATTATTGATGTTACAATTACCGGCGAATTATTTTTATTGAATTTAATTTCCTTTAAAATCCTTTTTATACTCATCGTTTCTCCGTTCTGACTATGAATTCTTCCTTGATTTAAGAAAGATTAATGAGATTGTATTTATATTATATAAAACTATTTCAATATTTATTTTGGGCAGAAAATATTCTGTACTTTCAATATTTTCTTTTTTTATTTCAACAATTATTAATTTTCAATTGTTAATTATATTATCTTGCTTCAACCTGGAAGACCTGGGATTTTTTTCGGACACCATGGCAATTAGAACAAAGCTGTCCGCTAATTAATTTTTCCGCACCGCCGGGATGAAAGAATTTCAATCCTGTGCTTGATTCCTGGAACGGTTGTCCGGGCGGCTGTTGTGTTGCAATGATGTGGCATGCATTGCAATCATTTGTTATAACTTTGCCTTCATCCGATATATGTTTGCCGTCATGGCACCTGAAACAACCCGGACTGTACATATGCCCTATATTATTTGGATTACTTTTCCAGCTTGTCTTCATCGAGGGAAAATAATTCCTCATATAGATTTTGTAAAGGAAATTAATAAGCCTGTCAAGCTGTTCTTTTTTTGCAACGGCAACGTCCGGATAATTACCTTTATAAAAGTCCCATATAAATTTGCTAATATCTTCATGGGCTGTTTCCCTGCTTCTGGTATAGGTTTCCAGAACCTGGACCCCCACGTTCTTTATAAAGGGTATTGTCCTGTCTATTTGGTTGTTTGATATATAAGAGTTAATCATTCTGTTTGGCTGGAAGAAAACATGCGAAGGCCTGTTATGGCAATCAAGACAATCCATCACCCTCAATTTGTCTTGTTTGAGCATCTCTCCGGTTAATTTATAACTTGTATCCCTATAAACTGTTTCTTTACCTGTATATTTTGATTTTACTTTTATCCATGGAATAAGTGTGCGGGAGTCATCCAAAGGCAGGTATGTTATTTCATTTGCCAGATTCATAACCCAGTGAATACCGCTATGGTTGCCGAATTCCACACTGCCCCCGCCAACTCTTAAAAGCATTGTGAGTTTATACTCCGTATTATGTTCATCAGAAGTAAAAAAGTCGAAATTCCTTTTTTTCTCATCATAAAAATGTTTGGGCCAATGACACTGTTCACATGTTTGCTGAGCAGGGCGTAAGTTATGAACGGGTGTCGGAATCGGTTTTGAATATTTCTTAAATAATACCGAATAAACCTGGTAAGAACCGGCAAGCTTAGATCTGACAAACCATCCTGTTCCGGGCCCTATATGGCATTTCACACAGCCGACTCTCGAGTGAGGAGAATCCTGGTAAGCTGTGTATTCAGGCTTCATAACGGTATGGCATACCTTACCGCAGAACTCGTCCGAATCAGTATATTCATAAGCTTTGAATGCACCGAATATTGAAAATACCGTCAATAGAATTGTGCCGGTCGAAAATACAAAAACAGCTACCTGGTGTTTAGGATTATTCAGGTCAATGACAGGCAGCTTTCTTTGCTTTATTTCAAGTGATAAAATCCTTCGGTTTTCTCTGATTGCACCAAATGCAATCAATAATAATCCAATTATTAAGAACGAAGGCAAAACGACATAAGTAATTATTCCTAAATAAGGATTTTGAAATTCACTGAAAAATTCAATGACAATAAAAAATAAAATGATGACAGAGCTTAATATTGATATAAGAGAACCGGTCAAAGTAGTTGGAGTATAGAAAATAACGGGAAATAATTTTCCCGGTGCAGCAGGTGGTTTTCTTTCTGCTTCTTTTTCAGCTTTGATTTCTTCTTCATGCAACAAATGCCAGCCGTTAATCATTGACCTGTATAATTCACTAATTGTTCCACCCGTTGTACCCAGGTATATATGGACAATCATAAATACACTTAAAATAAAACCCGTAATGGCATGTGCCAATGCCATGGGCCATACACCACCCATTCCGAAGAATTCATCGGGTGCTAACTCGGGGAACATCAAAAGCCAGCCGGTTACTATTATCATCGGCAGGAAGGCAAACATAATCAATATATAAGAAACCTGCTGAATCGGATTGAATTTCCTTTTTTCGTTTGCAGAAAACGGATGCTTCTCTCCTATTAGAATTCCGATAATATAGTATTTTATTTGAGTTATGGTTCTTTGCCCAAAACCTTTAATACTTGGTATATAGAATTTATAATTTCCGCTTGTAAAGTTGAAAATGAGAAAGAATATATAATTAAGTGTCAGGAGAATCCCTGATATGTTATGTGTTATTATTGATATTCTAAATGGAATGAAGAATGATTTTGGGTCGGCATAATGCAGACTTAAACCAGAAATAATCAGAACCAAGAAAAGAAATGCGTTAAACCAATGCCAGAATCTCAACCAAAATGGATATAAAAAAATTTTTTTCATTATTATTCCCTAATTAAAACCTTCGATTAATTCTACCAACTCTATTCATTCTTATCTTTACTGTCAGATTTAGAAAGGTTTGATGTTTCTGCAGGCCTTTTTCTAAAATACCACCTAAGAAGTCCATGTATTCCTACCCCCATAATAGTTATTCCAAAAACACTGATGCTGAAAACATCGAGCAGCACATTTCTTGTAGTTCCGATGACATAAGCATCGCTAAGTATTGTACCGTTTATAAATCCGAATTTTTCACGTGATATCTTTTTCTCATGCTTATAGAGTTTTGACATCAGCAATGAGTTTTGATTATGGCACTCTTCGCATTTTTTAACAGTTTTATCAGGTGGCAAAATGTTGTGCGATAAATTCGGAGGGTCATACGACGAGTGACAGTCAACACATCTGACGGTTTCCCAGTGTTTGGTTTGGTTTGGAAGCCAGTCATGAGCCTTAGCTACTGTACTTATACCGTATTTGTTCATCATTTTTTCATCGGCATGGCAAACAATACAATAAACCATTTTATTTCGAACAATTGTTGAATGCTTAATATGAGTATCTTCAAACACTCTGGCGGGTACTTCCGGCAAAGGGTGAATATTATGTTCACCGTGACAGTAAGTACAACCCGGAGCATCCTTAATACCTTTTTTAAGTGCTACTCCATGAGTACTGCTTTCGTATTCCTGGTTTATCGAGATATGGCACTTCCCGCAAACATGCGGAATATGAAATTGATTGATAGTTGAATTTGGTGCATTTGCTTTCTGTAAATTATGAGAACTATGGCAATCTATGCAAACAGCCGCATTTTTGTTGCCTCTTGCTATTGCAGCTCCATGTACACTCGAAGCATAGTTTACAAGGCTCATTGCATATTTGCTTTGTATCTTCGGATTATTAAGATGGCAGGATAAACATAATTGTTCCTGGTTATACTTCAATTTTGCCAAATTCGGCTCACTTACTCTTGTAATTGATTTTGAATGGCAGAATATGCATGTTGGTGCATTCGGATTATTTTTATTCAATTCTACAAAATGCTGAGACTGAACATTAGCTGCTTTTTCATCCTTATGACAGGTACCGCAGAAGTTTGTTGAATTTGTAAAATGCGTTTTTGAAAAAGCAGTCTTATAAGATGAAACTTCATGATTCCCGTGACAACCTTTGCAGTTATAATATGCCCGATTTGTTTCGGGTTTTGGATCATTCATGTCATGGTGAAATAGGTGTTTACTTGGTGCATCTTTGTGGCAGTTCATACAATTCACCTGTGTCATTGGCTCCTTATGCGGCACTGACTCTGCATCAAAACCCACATGACAGTTTACACATTCAAGTTTCCCATGAACTGACTTTGCAAGTAAAAACTTCTTTACAGTCAATGATACTGTCTTGCCATTTCTTTCTGTTGATATATCCGGGTCAGAATGGCAGCCAAGGCATACTTCGTTCTTTTGGGCTATTGACAAATTGTAACTACTGATGCAAATAATTACTGTAATGACAATTTTTCCGATTCTGTTTTTGATTTTCATTTTTAATTCTGTTCTTTTTTAGTTCATTGACAACTAAATATTAATATAAATCATATATTTGTACTTATATTATAAAGGATAATTATATCCAAATATATATTTCATTAAAAGATTAATAAAAGTTTAATATTCAAAAAAATCTTACAAAATTAATAATATTTTATCTCATAATAAAATATGTGTGTCTATAAATAATTGAATTTCAACAAGTTGTGTTAGTCGGTATTCAAATTAATCTTAATAAAGACTAAATGATATTTTAAATCATATATTTACAATATTAGATATAAATTTATACAGGTGAATTATGTTTAGAAAGTTGTTTGCAAAATTTTTTTCCATTACTTTTCTCTTATTGTTCGGATTTACTTTTTCAAATGCCGAATATAACCTGGTTGAACTCAATCCCGGATTTGACTATGGTACATGGTACAAAACAGAAACAGGTTATACTCCAAACTCTCAATGGTTCGGTGCCTGGGTTATTGCTCCAAGAAATGATGAATTATATTTCGGATTTGGTACTGCACACCCTGCAGAATCTGATGGCGCTATGTTAGCTAAGTGGGTTGGTGAGTGGCTTATACCTCTTGGTCAATTTAGTGAGGAGGGAGTGCATTGTATTAAATGGGTAGGAGATACTCTTTATGGCATAGGTAGCGACCCATCAATTGTTGATGGCTGGGATGGAGGAAATTTTTATAAATACTATCCTTCTACAGGTCAATTTTTGAAATTGAGATATGACATTAATAATAAACCGATATTACCAAACGTATTGCACTCATGGGGTTTGTATTTTGATAAAGATTCAAATTATTTATTTTTATCAACCAGCGCTTACAATCCTTCTCAATATTCAAAAAACGGAAATAGTTGTGGTTACCCGTTAGACAGTAGTAATGCTTGTTTCGGACAAGTCTGGAAATCTACTGATTTTGGTTCAAAATGGGAACTGATTTCTGGACGTAATGGTTTTGAAGTTAGTAAATTCAGGACTATGGATATAACTAAATTTAATGGTGATTTATATGTTCATACTTATTATTCAATTACTGAAAATAATGTTACTCGTTTTTTTTACAACCTGAAAAAAAGTACCGATTATGGTGTAAGCTGGATAGAAATTTCGGGTGTTGTTCCTAATGCTCTTTTTAGAATGTGTATTTTTAAAAATAAGCTGGTTGTTGCCGCAAATATTGCACGTACTATTTATATCATTGATGAAAACAAGAATATTGATACTGTAAACATGCCTGGAGCATTGAATTACTCTTTCAATGTCTTTGCTGATGTTGATGATAGATTTCTAATCACTTATTTTGCTGATGGTTCTGTTTACTTTACATCTGATTTGAAAAATTGGGCTGAGCTTATACCATCAACCGGTAGAAATTTTCTTTCAATTGCATATTGGGAGCATGAAAAATCCATTGTTCTTGCTGAGCGTGGTGATACAGGTTCAATCTGGAAACTCGATATTTCAGAATTATTATCAACTGATGTTCATTCTGTTACAAAACCTGAAATATCATTCAGTTCAGATAATAATTCAGTAACAATTAATTCAAAAAATGATGATATTCTTTCTTTTGATATTATTGATGTTTTAGGTAAACAAATTGCAGTGCCAATCAGTTCAAATTCAAATAACATTAAACTTGATATTTCACATTTAACATCAGGATTATATTTTGTTTGTTTCAGGACTCAGAAAAAATATTTCGTAAAGAAAATAATGAAGTTCTAATTCAAACCAAGCCGGTGGTCCTGGCTTGAATTCTTATGTCGGAATGAAGTTTGTTATCTATAAGCACTTTGGTTTTCAATGGAAAATTGGTTTGGATGTATTTGGAAATCAAACTTACTATAATATTGGTATCGGAGTTGTCTATTATAAAAAATAATCAGCAGTGTTGATGAGTAAAAAAAACCGACTTTGAGTCGGTTTTTTATTCATCACTTCAACCTAAAATTTATTGGTATTGAAACCCATATATCAAGATTGAGCTTTTTCATCGGACTTTTCACCAAAAGTGTTTGCAGAAAACATCATTGATTAATATAGATGATGCTAAGCAATAATATTTAAGTATATTGAATATTATAGTAAGAAGAGAATGCATAGTTCTTTGAATTACCTGACACCTGAAGACTATCTTCTGGGCAGAGTTGATGAAAGATTATCAGTCAGAGAAAAGAAGTTGGAGTTAGCTGCTAAGAACAGAATACAGGTTAGAATGGCGGTTTAAA
>JAKAKE010000177.1 GCA_021824625.1 Bacteroidota bacterium
AAGGCAGATTCTATTGCAGAACTGTGAATATTACAGTTGAGACACCAATAAAATGATGTGAAATTTTTGAATTTAATAAGAAAATAAATTTTTAATTGAGTTAAAATGAAAAAAATTCTTTACATCTCGTCATTTCTATTCTTATTATACGCAAACCTACTTGCTGAAGAGAAGAAGATTATTAAGCCGGAATTGGTGGTGCAGACTGGGCATAATACTATTTCAAGTGTTGTCTTCAGTCCAAATGGTAAATATATCGCTAGTGGAAGTGTTGATAAAACAATTAAGTTATGGGATGTAGAAAGTGGAAAAGAAATAAGAACATTTTTAGGAAATAATCTAATTTTCTCTGTTTGTTTTAACCCAGATGGTGACTATATAGCTTCTTGCGGCGAGAATATTCAATTATGGGATATTGCAAGTGGAAAAGAAATTAGAACATTTTTTGGACATAAGGGTGCTGTATTGTCAGTATCATTCAGTCCTGATGGAAAGTATTTAGCAGGTGCGAGTAATGATTCAACAATTAAAATTTGGGAAGTAGAAAATGGAAAAGAAATTAGAACAATATCAAATTATTGTATTGTTAATTCGATATGTTTTAGTCAAGATGGCAAATTCATTGCAAGTACCAATGGAGATGAAACAAAAAGGTATCTTGGTGCTGATATTAGTTTGGATGCTAGAATAAAATTATGGGAGGTAGCTAGTGGAAATGAAATTAGATCATTTTATGGACATTATATTTGGATTAAATCTGTATGTTTAAGCCCTGATGGGAAATATGTAACAAGTGGGAGTAATGATTCAACAATAAAACTATGGGATATAGCAAGTGGGAATGTAATAAGAGAACTTATTGGTAAAAAAGGGTGTATTGAATCATTGAGTTTTAGTCCAGATGGGAAATATCTTATAAGTGGAGGTGGAGGTTATTATGAAAATTTAAAGCTATGGGACATAATAGGTGGTAAAGAAATAAGGACATTTTTTGGACATGAAAATTGGATTGAATCTGTATGTTTTAGCCCCGATGGAAAGTATATCGTAAGTGGAAGTATTGACGGAGAATTAATATTATGGGATGTTGCAAGTGGCAAAGAAATCAGAACATTTTCCAAATATAAATATGGATTTAACAATGGATGTTTCAGTAATGATGGAAATTATATAGTTATCTCACATAAAAATACAATAGTATTATTTGATTTATTCAGTAATAAGAAAATAACAAAATTAACTGGTTATGATAATATCATTGGTGATATGAGCATCAGTCCTAACGGAAGATATATTGCATATGGAAGTAATGATTCAACATTAATACTGTGGGATTTAGCAAAAGACAAAGAGTTTATGTTATTTTCTGGATATAAAAATAGTATTAATTCAATTTGCTTTAGTCAAGATGGTAAATATATCGCAAGTGGTGGTTGTGATAAAAAAATAAAGGTATGGGATATATCAAGTAGAAAAATAATAAAAACATTTACTGGTCACAAAAGCTGTATTACAACATTATGTTTTAGTCCGGACGGCAAATATATCGCAAGTGGTGGAGAAGTTGTATTTGATGATCAACAAAATATCTTCAGTGGAAAAAAACTACTTTATGAGAATCAAATAAAATTATGGAATATTGAAAACGGAAATGAAATAAAAACCTTTTCTGAACGAAATGGTAGAATTAATTCAATTTGTTTTAGCCCAAACAGTAAATATATTGCAAGTTGTGGAGATTACCCTACAATAAAAATGTGGGATATAGAAAGTGGTTTAGAATACAGGACCTTTATTGGTCATACTTCGAATGTACAATCATTAATCTTCAATTTCAATGGGAAAATCTTGATAAGTGGAAGTTGGGATAATAATATTGGAATTTGGGATATAGATAGTTCTAATGCACTTGGTGGATTTGATAATAATGATATCGCGATTTCATTTCATTTCAATAATGATAAAAAGTATTTAATGGATATAAATTCTGGTGGTAATATAAAATTTTGGAGTTTTAAAAATGGGAAAGAAATAGTATTAATAACATACATTGATTCATCCAATTACCTTATCTCCACTCCCGACAACTATTACACTTGTTCCAAAGGAGCTTACAAAGGTGTTGCTTTCCGCATCGGAATGCATGCTTATCCATTCGAACAATTCGATTTGAGATTGAACCGACCTGATATTGTGCTATCAAGAATTGGGCTTGCACCGAAAGAATTGATTGAAGCCTACCAAGATGCCTACTTGAAAAGACTAAGGAAGATGAAATTCAAAGAAGAATGGCTAAAAGAAGATTACAACCTCCCAACCGCCGAAATTACAAATAAAGACAGCATCGAATATCTTTATGATAAAGAAAAAGTTACATTTAAAATAAAAGCTACAGATGAAAACTACACACTCGACAGAATCAATGTCTATGTGAATAATGTTCCTATTTATGGCAGAAACGGACTCGATGTAAGAAGCCAAAAAGTTAAGCAAATCCAAAAAGATGTGGATTTGAAGCTATCTCAAGGTTTAAATAAAATCCAGGTATCAGTTCTGAACGAAATCGGAGTCGAAAGTTTATTTGATACTAAATACATTGAATATAAAGCAAGAGAGACAAAACCTGATTTATATGTTATAGCAATCGGAATTTCAAATTATGAATATTCCAGGAATAGCTTTAAATCGATAGATTTAAAATATGCAGATAAAGATGCTAACGATTTAAGCAGTATATTTAAAAGCCAACGTAAATTCTATAATCAAATTCATATTCTGCCGATTCTTAATCAGAATGCTTCAAGAGAAAATATTTTAAAGCTTAAAGATACACTGCTAAAAACCAAGAT
>JAKAKE010000212.1 GCA_021824625.1 Bacteroidota bacterium
TTTCTGTCGCTCCATTGCTGTTAATTATTGGGTATTGTGTGATTATACCTTATGCCCTGATTAAATATTACGGGAAAAAGGGTGAATCAGAAACAAGCGAAGAAGTTAAACCAAAACCATAATGACAACTAAAGCGGGTTATGTGTCTATTGTCGGCAAACCCAATGCCGGTAAATCAACTCTAATTAATGCAATACTCGGAACAAAACTGTCTATTGTTACACCAAAACCACAGACAACAAGAAAAAATATTCTCGGTATTATATCATCCGAAACATCTCAGGTAATATTTGTTGACACACCCGGTTTTATCAAACCACGTTATGAATTGCAAAAGTCAATGGTCAACAATATTATCGAATCAATCCAGGGAACTGACTTAATCCTTATGTTATTTGATGTCAGCGACAGAGATAATATTGATTTTTTCCTGTCGAGTGAATTAATAGAAATAATAAAAGTTCAAAAAAAGCCTGCTTTTCTACTTATAAACAAAATTGATTTACTAAAAAATGTAAAAGATGTATTACCACTGATAGCCGAGTTTAATAAGTTGAATCTCTTCAAAGAAATTTTTCCTATATCTGCTTTAAAAAAAGCTAATATTGAAGATTTATTAAAATCAATTGAGAAATATTTACCTGAATCACCTTTTTTATTTGAATCCGATATAATAAGCACACAGAATGACAGATTCTTTGCTTCGGAAATAATCAGAGAGAGAGTGTTTTTCAGTTACGGAGAAGAGCTCCCCTATTCAACGGAAATTATGATAAATGAATTTAAAGAGCGTGAAAAAGGGAAATGGTATATATCGGCAGATATTATTATAGAGCGGGAATCACAAAAGAAAATTATTATCGGAACGAAAGGTGAAAAAATTAAAGCAGTCGGAGAGATGGCAAGGCAAAACATAGAGCAATTCATACAGCATCCTGTTTACCTGGAGCTATTCGTTAAAGTAAGGCCCAAATGGAGAGATAATAAAACTGTTTTGAAATCACTTGGCTATTGATAATAATCTAAATCGGTTTATCGAGACTTCGTTCTGAATTTTTTCTTCCGAAAATAATGTAATTATTTTTCTTTGAAATAATACTTCTCGTCGAGAGCAATTCTTTCATTACAGCAGATTTTATTGAAATATTTCTGTGGACATAGTAAACTATAAACAATTCAGGAAATTCATCTGTCTTTCTTAAATTTTCATAATCAACATAATTCTTTGTTTGTTTGACAGGAATATATGTTTTGCCATTTCTCCAGCCGCTGAGCCAACCGTCAGTGTACCAGTCTAACTGTGTATTCATCGAATCAGCAGGTATGCTTTCATGATATAAATAAATAAAAGATTTACTATTTGTGGAATTAAGAACATCGGCAGTCCTCACAGCACCATAAGAATCCCCCGTTGGTGCGGCAAGATTCAAAAGAATGACTTTGAAAATCATGAGGTATGGAAGCAATGTAATCGAATAATACAAGCCGGATGGAGACATTTTGTCAAGTATTTTTTTTGGTAGTAGAAAAGCTCCCAAAATTGAAACTATAATAAGAATAATAAATAATAATGTATAAATAGAATATTGGCCTCCTTTGCTCAGCAATTCAACTTCCATACGTAATTCATAAATGAATGACCAAAAGAAAAATGCAATTAGTGCTGTAACAAAAATCCAGACAATTCTGTTAGATTTTGTAATTAGATGGATGCTGTCAAAAAACTTTAATGAAAGTAGTATAGCAGAAGGAAGAAGATATACTATAATATTCGGATGATTCGAGAGAGCAACTGATAAAATAATAAATACAAACAGGTACCAATAACCTAAAATATTATTCAGATATTTTCCATGTTCACTATTAGCAGATAATTTATTTATCTTTTTTAAAGCAAAAAGTATATATATAAAGCCAAAAATCATAAAAGGATTAGAAATTATCAACTGATTGAAATAATTCAGAATTCCAAGATGATTAAATTCAATTAAGTCATAAATAGGAAAAAAGGAACTAATAAAGCCGGAGCCTTGCTTTGCAGATATGAATATATACCAGGGCAATGAGATAATTACTGCAATTAAACTTGATAAAAGCAGAAATAGGATTTGCTTTTTCTTTTCTTTATTAAAAAATGAAATGCCGATAAAAAGTAATGGTAACAACCCAATAATAGCCTTTGTCATAATAGCACAAAGGAACGATAAGGAAAAAAGAAGCGAGTAAATTAAAATTTGTTTTTTTCCTTCTGATTCCAATGTTTTCAAAACAAAAAATAATGTTGCAAGGATAAAGGCAACGGCAGGAATATCAGCTAAAGCCTGACGTGCATAATTATTCCAGGCGACAGTTCCCGATAGCAGAAATAATGCGATAATTGAACCTGAATAGGTTAAATATCTTCTCGATATAAGATAGAAAAAAGCGAGTGCCATTGCAGAGCATAAAGCAGAAAAAAGCCTAATAGAAAAAGAATTTTCACCGAAAATACACATACTCCCGGTTATTGCCCAAGTATTCATAGGGGAATTGGATATTGAGTATAAATTTCGAACGGGAAGCTCATTCCCTTTAAAAATATATCCATGTTTAATTATTGATTTAGCACTCATAGCATTAAAGCCTTCATCTCCGGGCTGAATTTCACCTGAGCCAAGCCTGAGAAAAACAGTTAACGCCAAAAAGAGTACGATGGCTATAGCCTTATGCTGATTTGCTGAAAGAGTCATAACAGATTAATAAAATTACTAAACAACATATCCGAATAATGCATCAATAATAAGTATGGCAGCAGCAGAAATAGTGAAAGCTCTCACAGTGCTGTTACCGACTCCCTCGGCTCCGCCTGTGGTTGCGAATCCGACATGACATCCGACCAAGGCTGTAACTCCGCCGAAGATAAACGATTTTGACAGACTGATATATATCTCCTTCATCTGGAAAAAATCCTGAATTGAAATAAAAAATTCATGAAAAGTAAAATCAAATTTGATTGATGTCAGAAGGTATCCCCCGATAAGAGCAACCACATTTGAAAATACGGCAAGAACTGGCATCATCAGCAATGCACCAAGAACGCGAGGCATCGCAAGGAAGCGGTTCTTATCAATAGCCATCATCTCGAGTGCATCAATCTGCTCGGATACATTCATTGTGCCGATTTGAGCGGCGATAGCTCCTCCCACTCTGCCTGCTATCACAAGAGCAGTCAGGACAGGCGTCAATTCGGTAAACACGGCAGTAGCAATTGATGCCCCAAGATAACCGCGGGTTAAATTTATAAGGTTGAATTTTGAAAACAGAAGAGTTGCCTGCAGTGCGGCAATTGCTCCTGTAAAAGAACCAATTAATATAACCAATGGCAATGAATCCGACCCGATGATTGCCATTTGCTCTATAACAAGCTTCCTGTCCTTGAAAGCACGCGGGAAATAGCCGATGACTTTTCCAAATAAAATTATTATTTGGCCAAACTCTCCAAGAAAGTTAAGAACTTTACGCCCTAAGCGTGCAATTAATTTGAGCATCTGATTTTCCTCATTTGAGTTAACACAGGTATTTTTTTTTGCAAATCTAAATATAATTTGTATATTAATTTAATATGTTATTTCATAAATACTGTAAATAAATATTCAAATCACAAATTAATAGTTATCTGAGGTGTCAATTATGAAATCGAAAGCTGCTATCATTGCTGTCCTTCTTGGACTATTTATTATATCGGGAATCATTATTGCACAGGTTGCAAAAGATTTTGACACTGTCCTTGGTATATGGCTTACCGGGAAGGCTGATGCAAAGGTTCAGATTTACAAGAAGAACAACAAATACTTCGGGAAAATAATTTGGCTGAAAACACCAAATGATGAGAACGGAAAACCTAAGGTTGATAAAGAAAATCCTGACGTTAATCTTAGAAAAAGGCCAATTCTCGGTTTGGAAATTCTAACAGATTTTGTTTACGATGAAGATTACACATGGGAGGACGGAGATATCTACGACCCGAAATCAGGCAATTCATATAGTTGTAAAATGTATCTTAGCAAAGATTACAAAACACTCGAGGTAAGAGGGTACATAGGAATTTCTCTATTTGGCAGAACTGAGACTTGGAAAAGAGTTGATGAACAATAGCTCTTATTGATTGTTGGTTAAGCAATACTTTTGTTTATTCTCTTCCAAATAAAATAAACGGGTAAACCGAGAAATACGATGATTAATCCCGGCCATGTATATTGTGGTTTGTAAATTAGCAATATCACCATTATAACTAATGCAGCTGCAATATAAATTAAAGGTAAAACCGGATAGCCGAATGCTTTGTAAGGCCTGTCTGCTTCAGGCTTTTTCTTACGTAAAATAAATATCCCCGCAATTGTGAAAATGTAAAACAACAGAACAGTAAATACAACATAGTCCAGAAGGTCGCTGTATGTACCTGAAAGACACAGTATGCATGCCCAGAAACATTGGATAACCAAAGCTAATCCCGGAACATTATTTTTATTAAGTTTACCTGCAGATTTAAAAAACAAACCATCTTGCGACATCGAATAATATACCCTCGCTCCCGCAAGTATTAATCCGTTATTACAGCCGAATGTGGAAATCATAATTAAAATTGCCATTAATGCCGAACCTGAATTACCAAATACAACCTGCATGAATGCTGTTCCAACCCGTTCATCCGTTGCGAATTGAATACCCCTCCCGGCAACTGTTGCCCCATCGGCTACTCCCCTCAAGGGGAGAACATTCATATAAGCAGCATTTGCGAGGATATATAATAACGATACAATTGTAGTCCCGAGGAAAAGGCTTAATGGAATATTTTTTTTTGGATTGATTGTCTCTCCTGCTATGAATGTTATATTATTCCATGCGTCCGAGGAAAACAATGAGCCGACCATTGCAGTTCCGAGAGCCGCTACAACTGCGAAGCCTGTCAAATGAGTTATATCAAGTCCCGAACCTTTTGAAGCATCCCATAAAATGCTCGTGTTGAAATTGAATGCTTCGATATTTTGTACAAAGAAAATTCCTATGATTATCAATCCAAGCAGTGCTGTTGCTTTTGTAAGTGTAAAAATATTCTGAACAAATTTTCCCGTATTAATTCCATTAAGATTTATTATTGTCTGAATTATTAGCATGAAAATAGCTAAAATCTGGGTTGAATTGATTTTAATTAAACCAAGATTGAGAAGAATATTTTTTTCAGAAAACCAGGGAATAAGCACACCGGTGAATTTTGCAAAAGCAACAGCCACAGCCGCAATGGTGCCGCTTTGAATAACAAGGAACAATGTCCATCCATAGAGAAAACCGACCAGGGGATTGTACGCTTCACGAAGATAAACATATTGCCCGCCTGCTTTGGGCATCATCCCGGCAAGCTCGCCATAGCTGAGTGCGGCAATCACGGTCATTACACCAGACAATAGCCATGCAAGGATTACCCATCCCGGAGAACCGAGATTCTGAGCCATATCAGCAGTTACAATAAAAATACCGGAGCCAATCATCGAACCGATAACAATTGCAGTCGAATCAAACAGAGTCAATGATTTTTTCAGCATCCCGTTGCTGTTAGAGTCCTGTATTTTATTTTCACTCATCAGGTATTGTTATTATAAAAAATAATAACTGCAAAATTACACGATAATGTCGTAATTATACTTAATAGGATACATGAATTAGCATTACTTTAAATACTACATTATCTTGCGAATGTATCTGAAGAAATTTAATTTTAGCGGCATTAACACATAAATAAACTTGACTTAAACAAAATATGGTATCTTATTCAATAAACATATTAAACTGATTTTCATTAATGTGTTTATTTGAATTGAATTTAAGCGTTGATGGTTGGTTAAATAAATCGTTAATATATAATTTTGCCTTATTTTTATTCCAATAACTATAAAGCACATCGAAATAAATTATGCTCCAATTGTCATGCTCAAAACGCTCACTAAACATAGGGGATTTCATCTTACGATAAAGTTGTTTCTTTCTGTCAACAGGTATTAACATAACTTTGTTAACAAACTTATCAATATTAGAACCTCTTTGTAAAGCACTTGTCATAGATGTTGTTGATTCAACCTCAAAAGCATATTCAATTTTATCATTTTTAACCCATAATAAATCTATATCACCCACGATATCTGAATTTTGAATATTTTTGAGTTGAGTAAGAATCCTATAATTCATAAACTGTTTAAGTTTGCCGGATTTTTTTAAATATAATGTGTCTATTTCATGATTTTGCTCTACTTTTCCTATATGAATTTTAAAACCATTGTGTAATCCTATTTCAGAAAGTAAAGCAATAATTGTAGTATGTTCTTTTTCAATTACACCAGGTTTAAAATTTTGCTTAATCAGCCAATTACCTCCAGAGACAGGTCTGGCATAATCTTCTAAAGCACTTCTAATACTAGACCGGTCAGAAGTTAATGAATTGGGAAAACTATTACTAACTGCTTCCCAAATGTCAGTAAAAGATACTTTACCTTTAGATTGTAACTGTCTCAATACAGTTTGTTCAACTCTTTCAGATAATGGAATAGTTTTTAAAAGAGGGACTTGATTAGGATTTATAAACCACCATAATTTTCCAGATGCACCACCAATTTTACCTTCAACTAATATAAAGTATTTATTTATATGTTTTTTTAATACTTGTTCGACGTTTAGGCCTGTATTAAGTTCGGAGAAATATCCTCTTTTACTGAGTTCAGGGTCAATAGCATTTATAATAATTGTATATGGGGTTGGTTCACCTCTATCTGCAAGTATTTTAATTGTAGTGTCAAGAACAATTTTTTCAAATCTTAATTCATCTATTAATTCAGGATTAATAAGCTTCTGCCCATAAGCCGGCTTATGAAACCTTAAATAAAAGTCTCCTTGAGCTGAACCAAAAGGCTGTAACAGAGCTTTTGGTGATGGATGGCCTATTTCCTGATGATGAATTTTTTCTAAATCAAAACCCGATAATGAACCGGTTCGTATAGTAGCATTTCTAACTTTAAAAGAAGGACTATGAAAAGTTAATGTTAAATAATTTCCAGGTTTTAAAACATCAAACATTCCCCTAAAACTTTCTTTTAACAAGGATGCATAAACTTCAAAATCCTTTTTCTGTTTTTCATTATGAATTATTTCATTAGCATCAATAATTTCAAGTATTCTTTCATCTTTTTTTAACCAGGAATTCCATAGATATGAAAGTTCACCATATTGTATTGAACTATCATAAGGAGGATCGGTAAAAATGTAATCAATCTTCGGAACATCCCCATAATACCTTTTTAACTGATTCATTAGATTAATACAATTACCGGTATAAATAAAAATATCAGCGTTGCCATCAATGACATCCTGAAATTTTCTTCCGAATCTTACATTTTGGAAATATTTATTTGATTCTTCCTTTGCTTTAATTAATCCTTGTTTTTCCAGGAATGCACTTTCAAATTTAAACCAGACATTTTGCTCCATAAACTCTTTTGCATACCAATAACTGTGCTGAGTCCACGCAGAACTGAATGGCCTTGTCGGTCTTACAGGTGTCATTCTCGAACCTAAATGTACCATTGAAGTGAAACTAATCTTTAAGAAATCTTTTATTTCCTTATTATTTTCTTTCTCGATAGAATTCATTAACAAACTTAGAGCATATAAATTCCTTTTTGTAAATAGTTGTTCTATAGATTCATACTTTTCTTTTTTCATAAATGGATTACCACTTATATGGTAAAGTCTATTTTTTGGATACCATTCTTTTATCTTGTGATTATCAATCTTAGATAATAAATCAATATCAAACTTTAATAATTTAGCTTTTGTTTCTCGTTTATCACCACATACAGGGCATTGTTTATATCTAATTTCTTTACAATTATTATCAACCCAAACTGCACAATCAAAAAATAATTCGGATTTACATTTTCTACAGGTTGTTTTGTATAATCCTAGAATTTTATTTTTAACATCTCTTTCAATTCTATTAAAAGCTTCTTGTAATCTTGATAATGAAACGGGTTTGATTGTAAGTTTGGTTATTTCTGTAGCAATAGGCAATAAATCACAAATTATTACTTTTCTACCATGCTTCAATGCCTCGATTGCTGTAACTCCGCTACCGCCGAATGGGTCAAATACTATTCCGTCAGTCGGACAATAAGTTTCTATAAATTCACCTACCACATTCCATGTTTTTCTTGACCAGTATTTATGGAAATTATACATAGGTGTATGAGCTTCAGGAGGTATTTGCCTATTTAGATGTTTTATATCTGGTTTTTCAACTGATTGTAAATTTGTATGAAATTCTTTTTTTTTCATCAGGATTCTCTTTCTATGTGCCTTATGAGCCTACGGAATAATTCATATATTGCAGCAAATTGAGTTGCTTTTACCGGACCGATACCTTTAATTTCCATAAGTTCTGCTAAAGTTTTACCTTGTAGATAATAAACAGTTCCGTACTTATCTAAAATTTTTTCAGCAATTTCATCAGCACTATTTGATTTTGTTCCATTGTTTATTATTATTGATAGAAGTTCTTTTTCAGAACATTGTTCAGCACCATATAACCTTAATTTTTTCCCAGGAGTTAATGACTTATCTATCATAGAAAAACAAGTTATAATTATTTGAACCGTAATTCAAATGCAAATTTATACAAATCTTTGATTTGACTTAAATAAATAATTTTCTTAAATTGGTAAAATATTTTTTTAAGAAATATTTCTATACAAGAAATAAATTAAATAAAAGGAGAGAATTGCCTTCAATCAACCTGAAATTAGTGAACACGAGGAACTCGAATACGGGGAGAAGCTAAGTTCCAATCCCATCTCGAATGGCAGGGTACTGATACTCAACCAGTCTTATGAACCGGTGAGCGTTTGCAGTGCCAAGAAAGCCGTTATTCTTATCTTTTTGACTAAAGCAGAAATTGTTGCTAAACGTGACGGTAAATTGATACGCTCCATCAATTTTGCTATGCCGTTTCCCAGCGTCATTCGTTTGGCAAGGTATATTAAAGTTCCTTTTAAGAAAATTGAACTTTCACGCCGAAATATTTTGAAGCGTGATGGCTTCCGCTGTCAGTACTGCGGCACAAAATCACATGAATTGACAATAGACCATATAATTCCAAAATCGAGAGGCGGTTCCGATTCATGGGATAACCTTGTCAGTGCCTGTAAAAGCTGCAACAATAAGAAAGCAGACAGAACTCCTGAAGAATCCGGATTGCATTTGATAAAAAGGCCGAGGAGGCCTCATCATATTCTTTTCATCACGCAATATATGGGTAAAGTAGATGAAAACTGGAAGCCATTTCTTTTTATGGAGTGATTTTCTTTAATTGTCATTCTGAACTCGTTTCAGAATCCATAGGTTTGATCTGTGATTTTAGCTCATACAAATAGCAATAATATCCAAATGGATGCTGAACCAAGTTCAGCATGGCTTTTGCATAATTAATTTTTATTCTTATCATTTTTTCAGAATTTCGTAATCAGTTAATGATTAAGAAGAAGAATTTCATTTATGAAAAAATTATCTGAAATTATAAAGAATCTAACCTATACCAATA
Source organism: Bacteroidota bacterium (assembly GCA_021824625.1). Taxonomy (GTDB): domain Bacteria; phylum Bacteroidota; class Ignavibacteria; order Kapaibacteriales; family UBA2268; genus XYC2-FULL-35-21. The sequence goes on from JAKAKE010000212.1 coordinate 9,620, forward strand.
TTATTGGTAATACAGATATTGAAATAAACTCAATCGAAAATGATTCTCGCAAATGTAAAGATGATTCTCTGTTTGTAGCAATTAAGGGAACTAATTCAGATGGACATAAATATATTGAAGATGTTATTCAGCAGGGGACAAAAGTAATTGTATGCGAAGTAACTCCTACTGTTAATGATAATAGTACAACTTTCATTGAAGTCTCAAACTCACGTCTTGCTCTTGCTGAACTGGCTCATGCCTGGTATGATTTCCCTACACTTGATATGAAAGTAATCGGAATAACAGGTACAAATGGTAAAACAACTATCACTTTCCTTATTAAATCAATCCTTGATTCAATTGATGTGAAAAATTCTATAATAGGAACAACCGGAATTTATATTGGCACTCAGAAACTGCCTGCCACACACACTACACCTGACTCTCTTCAGCTTTGCAGCTATCTGTCTCGAATGAAAGCAGAGGGTGTGAAGTATGTTATCATGGAAGTTTCATCCCATGCTTTGTCGCAGAATAGAGTTTCAGGAATTTCTTTTGATGTAGCCGCATTTACAAACCTGACACATGACCATCTCGATTATCATCCAACAATGGAGGATTACGCTTCTGCAAAGAAACAGCTTTTCCAAATGCTTTCGCAGAATGGTATCGCTGTGGTAAACGGAGATGATGAATATTCCGAATTTATGATTAAAGATATTCAAGCATCAAAAAAAATCAAAGTCGGAAGAAAAAAAGATAATGACATTATTATCTCTGATGAAAGACTGAATCTTGATGAATCAGAATTCAACCTTAAATTAAATTCAAATGAATCGTTAAACATTAAGGCTAGATTACTCGGCAGATTCAATATTGATAATGCGGCAATGGCTGTTGCTATATGCCTCCAATTAGGTTTTAATAAAAATGCAATTGCCAAATCTCTCAAAACAGCAACCGGAGCTCCGGGTAGAATGCAGAAAATAATATTGAAAAACAAAGCCATTGCTTTAGTAGATTATGCACATACTCCCGATGCACTTGAAAAAGCATTGAATTCGTGTCGTGATGCAATGCTCACCGCCGGATTTAAAGATAACAGGCTCATTTGTGTTTTCGGATGCGGCGGAAATAGAGATAAAACAAAGCGTCCTTTAATGGGCAAAATATCATCCAGGCTCGCTGACTTCACAATAATAACCGATGACAATCCACGTATTGAAGATTCATCTAAAATCATTCAGGATATATATTATGGAATCGAAAATGGTGAGAAGAAAAAAATAATTCAAATTTCAAATCGTTCAGAAGCAATTAAATATGCTTATTCCATTTCGGAGGAAAATGATATAATCCTCGTTGCAGGGAAGGGACATGAAACCTATCAAATCGTTGGTGAAGTGAAGTATCATTTCGATGATTATGAAGAGTTGATGAAATTTGTATAAAAAAAAGGGAACTTTGACTCCTTTATTTCGTATTAGAACATGAATATTATTGAATAATAGAGAAATTAAAAATGAAAAACAAAACAACAAAAAATGGTATTGATGAATTTCTGTCTTCAAACACAATTGCAATCGCCGGTGTATCGAGAAATCCCAAAAAGTTCGGCTATATGGTTTATTCCGAACTGAAACAAAAGGGATTCAATGTTCTTCCAATGAATCCGAAAGTTGATTCAATTGATGGTGATAAATGTTACTCAGACATTAAAGCATTGCCATTATCTCCTGAAGCTCTGATTATTCTTACCCCAAAAAAGGAAACTGATATGATTGTTCAGCAGTCAATTGAACAGGGTATCAGAAATATCTGGATACAACAAGGCTCGGAAACCAAACAAACAATGGACATGATTTCAAGTGCAGCAGGTAATTTTATAACGGGTGAATGTATTTTTATGTTCGTTGAACCGGTAAAGAGTATTCATAGTTTCCACAGGTTTGTGAATAAGTTGTTTGGAGCTTATCCGAGATAAAATTAATATATTTCCAATACGTATTTTGTGAAAAGTATAATAAAGGGGTAATATATGAAAGAGTATGATTATGTGGTATGGCGGGAGGACAAATAATTTGTTTCACAATGCTTCAATGTAAATGTATCATCTTTTGGTGAAATAATAGATGAATCAATTAGAAATATAAGGGAAGCTGTAGAACTTTATTTTAAAGGTGAAACCTAAATTCTATTTTTTATAAACCATTCTAATACAAAAACGAAAAATTCACTTGAAAACCAATTAAAGCTCTTTTTTATACCAAAATTCATTTTATTATTTCGTTTATTTTAAATAAATTGCTGTTCTATGAATTTTGAAATATTATAAAATAACAGAATTGTTAGTACGGAGATTTTATGAAAGTTTACGAGCCTCAGGACATTAGGAACATTGCGTTAATTGGTCATGCCAACTCAGGAAAAACTACATTATCTGAATCAATATTATTTGAATCGGGATTTATTAACCGCAAGGGCACAACAGAAGAAAACAATACGGTATCTGATAATTTTGAACTTGAACATGAGCGTCATTGTTCAATTTTGTCAACAACAATGTTTGCAGAATGGAATAATCATAAAATCAATATAATTGACACACCGGGCTATGATGATTATATCGGCGAGATGTGTGCTGCAATAAGGGTTGCCGACTCCGGAATGATTGTCATCAATTCGCATAACGGGGTTGAAATCGGGACAGAAAATGCCTGGGACAATGCAAAAAAATATGATACACCGGTTGCTTTTGTTATAAACAAGGTTGATGTTGACCAGGCAAATTTTGATGAAACTGTTGAAGAAGTCAAACACGTATTCAGCGGCTCGGCAAAACTTGTACAATATCCCCTTCATACAGGTGCAGGATTCAATTCTATTATTGATATTGTCTCGATGTCTATGTTTGAGTTTGGCAACGATGGCGGAAAAGCAACTAAAAAAGATATACCCGATTCCGAAAAAACAAAGGCCGAATTACTTCGTAATGAACTAACGGAAAGCGTTGCCGAAACGAGTGAAGAGCTTATGAATAAGTATTTCGAGAACGGTGAATTGAGTAACGAGGATTTTTCAAGCGGATTAAAAAAAGCAATCAGGGAAAGACAAATATTTCCTATACTTTGTGCTTCAGGAAAAAAAGGTACGGGCGTAACTCATCTTCTTGACTTCATTGTAGATATTATGCCGTCTCCACTTGATCTGCCCCAACAGTTAACTGTTGAAGGTAAAGAAGTGAAATGTGATGTCAAAGGTTCAACAGTATTGTTCACATACAAGCTTTTATCCGAAGCTCATCTTGGGGATATGACATTCTTCCGAGTATATTCAGGCAGGATTGCCCCCGGAACAGATTTGGTTAACGAGACAAACGGCACATCCGAACGATTCAACCAGACATTTATAATTAATGGAAAGAAAAGGGTAGAAGTGCCTCAAATTCTTGCAGGAGATATCGGGGCAACTGTGAAATTGAAAGGCACGCGCGTTAATGACACACTGCATGAGAAAGGAAAATACCTGACAATTAAACCGATTCAATATCCAAATCCGAGAGTAAGGACTGCTGTAGTTCCAAAGACAAAAGGCGAAGAAGAAAAAGTCGGAATGGGATTGAACAATCTCCATCTTGAAGACCCGACTTTAGTTATTGAACATTCACAGGAATTAAGACAAACGATTCTTCATGCACAAGGCGAACTTCATCTGAGTGCCGCAAAATGGCGACTCGAACACAGATATAAGGTAGAAACAGAGTTTAATGAGCCGCGTGTACCTTACCGTGAAACAATTCAGAAACAAGTGAAAGGCAGTTACAGGCACAAGAAGCAAACGGGCGGCGCCGGCCAATTTGCCGAAGTCCACATGATGATTGAACCCTGGGTTGAAGGAATGCCCAATCCCGAAGCATTCTCTGTAAGAGGCAAAGACCTTCACGACCTCGACTGGGGAGGTAAACTCGAATTTCTTAACTGCATAGTCGGCGGCGTGATTGACCAAAGATTTTTACCCGCAATTCTCAAAGGAGTGATGGAAAAAATGCAGTTTGGCCCTTTGACGGGATGCTATGTACGCGATATACGGGTTGCAATCTATGACGGTAAGATGCACCCCGTTGATTCAAACGAAGCGGCATTCAAAACGGCAGGTATGATGGTATTCAAAGAAAATTTCGTTCAGGCAAGCCCCAGAATCCTCGAGCCTATTTATAACATAGAAATCAAAGTTCCCGACGATTACGTTGGTGATGTAATGAGCGACCTTCCAACAAGAAGGGGTATTATACTTGGTATAGAATCAATCGGGAGATACCAAATCATCAAAGCGAGGATGCCATTAGCCGAGCTTGACAGATACTCAGCCGGATTACGTTCTATGACGGCTGGAAAAGCAACATATACTCAGGAATTTGCCGAGTACCAGACTGTGCCTCCGAACGTACAGCAAGAGTTGATTGAAGCACACAAGAAACAGCAGCATGAAGAATAAATTCGAAGAATTGAATTAATAAATCATTTAATATTCAGGTAACAACATAGCTTTGAAGTTGCCTTTTGTTTTTTAGTTGTTCAAATTTTTGAACAGGAATTTCGAGTTTAATTATCGGTAAAGGAATTTCTTTATTTTGTGAAATCATCATTTCAAAGGACACTTTCTTCACCTTCTCAAGTTCATCTAAAGCTTCTTTCATCGTTTTACCATAAGCAGACAAACCGGGAACTTCTTTTATTTCAGCACAAAATATTCCATCAGCCATAAATTTAATATCAACGTTAAAATTAAGTTTCAAATAATAATTTATATTTTTCATTTTTCCTCCGGTAGAATTCTTATTGAATGAATTGCTTTTTTTACTTGATATTCAGGTAATACATCATTTTTGCCATGAGTAACTAATACAACTAACATATCAACTTTGGGACGACTATATACATAATGGCTACTACCTTTTCCACTCTGTCTTCTTTCATAACCCAA
>JAKAKE010000095.1 GCA_021824625.1 Bacteroidota bacterium
CCGATATAGTATTCATCCATGAATTTGCTGCGATAATCCAGAAAGCACTGAGTGTAGCCCCCAATGCCACCATAATCGTACTTATGAAATGAACCTTCGGACTAACTTTATTCCACCCGAATAGAAGAAGTCCGAGAAAAGTAGATTCAAGGAAAAAAGCAAACAAAGCTTCAGCCGCGAGAGGGCTTCCAAAAATATCACCTACATATCTTGAATATGTTGCCCAGTTTGTACCAAATTCAAATTCCATTACAATTCCTGTAGCAACACCAACGCCAAAAATCAAGGCAAAAATTTTGATGAAAAACTTTGTTATTTGTTCATAAATTTTATCTTTAGTCTTCAGATATCTTGCTTCCATAAACACAAGCAACAAGCCTAACCCTATGCTCATGGGAGGATACAAAAAATGAAATCCGGCAGTTATTCCGAATTGAATTCTTGCGAGTAATTCTGCATCTTGCATAATGAACGTCTCTCTTTATTATTGAAGATATTTCATGGCTCTGTTTAAAAGTTCCTTTGCTTCAAGATATGATTTAGCTTCGGCAATAAGCCTGACGATCGGTTCTGTGTTTGAAGCACGAAGCTGAACCCATTTAGTTGGAAAATTTATTTTAATACCATCTTCTTTAAGCGGAATTCCATCAGGAAATTCTTTAATTAAATTTCCAATTATTGAATCAATATTTCCGCTGAATTGTTTTTTTGTTTTTAACATGTCATAATGTGGTAATTCTTTTACAAGCTCTGACAATGAGATATTTCTACGAGCAATTAATGTTAGAATAAGTGCTGAACCTACGAGTGAATCTCTGCCATAATGACATTCAGGAAGTATAACTCCACCGCTTCCCTCACCGCCAATAATTGCATTGACTTCTTTCATCTTCTTAACAACGTTAATTTCACCTACAGGTGACCTGAATACTTTAGCATCGTATTTTTCAGCAATTTCTTCAACTCTGCGAGTTGTTGAGTGGTTAACCACAACATTATAATCAATAAAATCAGTTAAAAGATTTTTCATTTCCAAAACGGATTCAGTACAAAGAACAATTGTATTTTCTTCGCCGATTGAGGAACCTGTATCATCAATCAGCACAAGTCTGTCTGCATCTGGGTCAACAGCTATACCGAGGTCGGCATTATATACTTTTACTGCATCTGCGAGGTCCTTGAGATTTTCAGGAAGCGGCTCCGGAGTATGTGGGAAAATTCCTGATTCATCGCAATATAATTTAATTACTTCACAACCAAATTTCTCAAGGAGCATTGGGATTGAGCGTGAACCTGAGGCATTTACTGCATCGACGACAATCTTAAATCTTTTTTTCCTGAGAGTATTAAGAATATCCGTCTTAGTAAAAATCTGAAGTGATAGTATTTTATCAATATGTTGTTCGATTGCTTTATCAATATATATTTTATTTTCATTTGTTTTTGATAATGCATCATAGGATGAAATTAAATCAACTTCATTCCATAGTTTGCGATTCCATTGCTCGTCAAGGAAAACTCCGTTTCCACCAATGAATTTCAAGCCGTTCCACTCTGAAGGATTGTGGGAAGCAGTAATAACTATTCCACCGATTGCATCAGAATGTTCTACCATTAACTGTACTGTTGGAGTAGGCACGACATTCAACAATCTTACTTCCCTGCCGGAATTTGTAAAAGTATTTAATACAATATCCTCTATCCATTTACCTGATTGTCTGCCATCTCTGCCGACAACAACAGAGCCGTTTGGAAGTATCTTTGAGAATGCAGATATATATTTATTAATTAATTCTGGGGATAAGCCGTCGTTTTGTGTTGCTCTTAAACCGGATATTGAATGAACAATCGGCATAGTAACTTTACTTTATAAAAATTAAAAATACTTATTACAAAAATCGTAAAAACTTTGATAAAAATACAAAATGAAATTAAGAGGATTTCGTTTTAGTAATTTTAATTTGAATTATGAATAATAAATTAATACATAATGGGTATTTGAATCTTGTGGTTAGATTATTGCTCGGTGGTTTATTTATATTTACTGCTTTGTCCAAATTTTCCGATTTATCGGTTTTTTCAAAAGAAATTGATAATTATAATATACTTCCTATATTTTTAATAAATACTTTTGCCGTTGTTCTTCCCTGGGTTGAACTTCTTTGCGGAATTTTTTTATTAACAGGTATTAGAATAAAAGCAAATGCCATGATTAGCATCAGCCTTTTTTCGGTTTTTACTTTAGCAATTCTAATAGCTATGTTCCAGGGGTTAAGCATTAATTGCGGGTGTCATACGAAGCTCCTGGCAGATAAAGTCGGCATTACTAAAGTTCTGCAAAACATGGGATTTTTAGTATTATCCGTTTTTCTGTTTTATTTCCCCGGTAATAAATTCTCATTTGAAAGCCTGATAAAAAAAACCGAAAATGATTCCACAGTATAATTCAACAAAATAATTTCAATATCATCATTATTGTTATTAGATTTGCTCTATAATGTGTAACATATTTATTTCTTATGTTAATTTCAAAATTCAAATCAATTTTCATGTTATTAATTGATTTTGCGTCTCCCCGCAGGTGCGAAGTATGCGGTGTTTATTTAGGTGAAAGCGAAAGACAACATGAATTTATTTGTGAAGAATGCTTTAACAAATTCCCGCTGCCGATACCTTCGGAATTGGTATTAGAAAGAATTGATAAATATTACCACGGCGAAAAACTTATCGCTAATGCGTATTCATTATTTCCTGCCTCTGAAAAATCTGATATCATGGATTTGATATATTCGTTGAAATACAGAGGTTTTTCGAGGATAGGTAAAGAACTTGGATTTGAGTTAGGGAAATTAATCAAAAACAATTCAGATAAAAATTATGATTATATTGTTCCTGTGCCTATTCACCATGCAAGGCTCAGGGAGAGAGGTTTCAACCAGTCTGAATTAATTTCAAATGGTATCGCCAAAGCCTTGAATATTCCTACAGGTTTCAAAATTATCAAAAGAGCGAGATACACTCAGACTCAGACACAATTATCAGCCCGGGAGAGAAAGAAAAATGTCGAGGATGTCTTTGTTCCAAAGAATGTTCAAATTAATCTATCAGGTAAAAATATTTTACTTGTTGATGATGTCTTCACTACCGGTTCGACTCTTTACCACTGTGCCAAATGTTTGAAGGAAATGGGTGCTTCACAAATAGAGACTGCCACTCTTGTATTTGTTGGTGCATAAGATTATTATTTTGTAAAAATTACTTTCATAAGTAACTTTGAAAATTAAATAAATTCTTTCTGTTAATTTAATAAGGAATTATACTGTGAAAAACAGAACTTATATATCGGCTATTCTTATTTTAGCTTTCGCATATTCTATTATATATTCTCAATCTCCTTATGACAGCCTAAAATATAATTATCCTTATAAGGGCGGAATTTCTTTTTCAAAATATAAAGAGAGAAGGCTGAGACTTTCAAAATTCATGTCTGACAGGGCTATTGGAATCATATTTTCGTCATCTTATTACAGCCCTATTGGAAATTTTTATCAGCCGAATTTAATTAATTCAAATTTGTTCTACCTGACTGGCATGCCCGACCAAAAGTCAGTCTTGCTGATTATTCCGGGTAATTATGAATATAATGGCGTAAAGTGCAATGATATGATTTTTCTCGAAAATCAAAGTGCGAAAAATACTCTTTGGTATGGTAGAAAAGTTAACCTGTATGATGCCGAGGGTATTTATGGCTTTAATAAAGCTTTATATCTACAGAAACTCGAATCAATCATGGATGAGTTGTTGATAATGAGGGATACACTTTATGTCGCTGAATTTCCCCTAATAACAACCGAAGGAATCATACAAGGTGAACAAAATGATGTCAGATTAGATTTCATATCTAAATTGAAACAGAAAAATCCAAGATTAATTATAAAAGGTGGTATTTATGGTTTGAAACTGATGCGTGAATCGAAGGATGAAGAAGAAATCCGATTGCTAAAAAAAGCTGTTGATATTACAATTAAGGGATTCATTGAAACAATGAATGCGGCAAAACCCGGGATGACAGAATACCAGCTCAAGGCAATCATGGAATATACTTTTAACAAACTTGGTGCTGATGCCACGGGTTTTCCCTCAATCGTTACAGGAGGCAAAAATTCTGTTTTCCTGCATAACACAATAAACAGGGACACTATCACAGATGGTTCTCTTGTAATCATGGATTGTGGTGCAAGATACGAAGGATATACTGCAGATGTAACAAGGACATTCCCAATTAATGGTAAATTCACAAAAGAACAGAAAAAAATATATGATATCGTTCTCGAAGCTGCTGATTCTGCAATTTCGGTCTGCTACAAAGACAACAGTTATCTCAACCCTCACGTTAAGGCAACATCAGTGATTCAACGTGGTTTAATGGAGCTTGGAATCATCAGCAGTCCAAACGATTTCATAAATTATTTTTCGCACGGCACATCTCATTTTATTGGCCTTGACGTGCATGATGCAGGTACGTCAATTATCCTCAAAGCCGGTAATGTTCTCACAGTCGAACCAGGTATCTATATACCAGAAGGAAGCAAATGTGACCCCAAATGGTGGAATATTTGTGTCAGAATCGAGGATAACATTTTAGTTACTGATGGTGAGCCTGTTATTCTGACAAAAGACCTTCCAAGAAAAGCCGGTGATATCGAGGATTTGGTTGGAACAGAGTGAATAATAAAATTTAAATTTTAATATTTTGAATTGAAAAAATTTCAGAACAGTGATTATTTTATTTGTGTGAACAATAATATAGAGATTTCACAGTTTATTTAGTAACCAAATTGTATATCAATCAAACAACTCATTATCAATTCTCAATTATAAATTTAAATATTTATTCCTTTATTTCCCAATACAACTGTGAGCGTAATTCCTGAATCCATAAATCATATAGATTAATTTTTTTGAAGTTCAGAGCCATCTCTTCGATATCTTTACGGTCATTTTCAAGTGTCGGGAAATGAGAAGTTAAAGTTCTTTTTCTATAAATTATATGAAATGCAGATTTGCTTTTATCGGTAACATAATTAATAGGCTCGCTTATACTGCCATCAGTGAGCTTTTCAACAATTCCCCTGATTTCAGGTGGGAGCTTTTGTAAAGATGTTTTCGCTATATATCCGCCGAAACCTTTTGTCTCTTTTTCATCCGAATAAAGTTTGGCGAGGTCTTCAAAACTTTTCCCTGCTGACATACTGTCCTTAATACTTCTCAGAAAGTTCTTTGTTCTTTCAATATCCTCACTTGTACCACCTATTTTAAAAAGTATATGTCTGGTCAAAATCGAATCTTTCTTTTTTTCAATAACCTGTATAATGTGAAACCCAAATGGAGTTTCAACCGGAAGTGAGATTTGTCCCGGTTGTAAATCAAAAGCGGCTTTTTCAAATTCCCTTATTAATTTTCCTTTGGGGAACCAGCCAAGCTCACCGCCATTATTTGCAGTTGCCAAATCATTACTGTATTTTTTTGCATAAGCCGCGAAATCCCCGCCGGATATAATAGAATCCCGAACTCTCTTAGCAAGATTGTAAATATCCTCTTTTGCTTTATTTGATGCATCAACAAATTTGACTATATGGTATAACTCAACTTGCTCAGGTATATTTTGCAATGAGTCTTTATATTTCGCATAAAATTCTTCAACCTCTCTTGGTGAAACTTTCACATTCATCAGTTTTGTCTGCTGCATTTTTTCAGCAAGAAGTTTTTTCTTAATTATTTCTTTTGCTTCGTTGTGAATCTGAGATAAAGACATACCAAAAATATCTTCAATTCTTTTTTCGGACCCAAACTGTCCAATGTATTGCTGAAGCTGGTATTCCCACCTCTGTTCGACTTCATCGTCGGAAACGGTAATCGAATCCTCCACAGCCTTCGCCACAACAAGCTTCTCATTGATTAGTGCATCCAATACCCTTTTCCTCATATCGCTGTCGTTTAGCAGGGAGTCATATACTCTTTGCTTCTCTGATTCAGGGACATCCATTTTGGGATGTGACTGAGCCATAATCTGTAAGGAAGAATTTAAGTCAGAAAGTGTAATGACATCATTGCCAACCACGGCAATAATTTTCTCGAGAGTTTCTCCTTCCTTTGGCTGTGAAAAGGAATTGTTTGAAAAACTACAAATAAATGTCAGGGAAAAAAATATAAGAAAAAACTTTTTCATGGTAATTTCACTATAATATTGAAAAAAGAGCCAGTATTATAAACCGGCTCTAAAGTTTTGTTATTTCACTTTAAACTGCTTGATTATTTTATCAATTCTATCATCATAAATATGCACATTAAATTTAACTCTTAGATTGTTCAACCAAGCCATAGTCAATTTTTTCTGAATCTGGTCCTGGAATGCAGGTGCAAAGTCAGGAATAGCCTCTTCAAATGTTTTTTGTCTGACAGGTTCATAAGAATTTACCTTTAAAATCGAAAAACCTTTCTCATAAGGCTGGGGCTCAATAATCATTCCTGCCCGGGCATTCTTATCTGCGGCTATTTTGGCAAGTTTATTATTTTTTGGAGTAACCTTACCCCACTTACCTTTCTTTTCCCTAAAGCCGGCACGCTGTGTATTCTGACTTGCAAGAGTATCGAATACTTTATCCCCCTCGGTTAGTTCTTTATATAATGCTTTGGCTGTGGAATCCGACAGCACATATATCTCGCTTAAATCATAAGTAGGTTCAGTGTTATATCTTGTTTTTGTTGAATCCCAGTAAACACGAGCAAGGGTAGAATCAAATTTCAGTTTGCTCCAAACCTCGATATCTTCAACCTTGAAAAGAAGTATGCCATCCCTGAATTCACTGAGAAGCTGGGCATAATCTTCAAATTCGTTTTCGAGTGATCTGGACGCTGCATCGAAAACAGCTGGACTCGTGATTTTATCAATCGCCTTATAAAATCCTGTTGAATTGGTTCCAAGCCCCCTTAATTCGGATTTCTTCTGCATCATATCAACAATTTCACCGACAGTTGTAGATTTACCCTGAAAAGAAAATAAGACATCAGAATAAATAGATTGAGGTATTTTCTTTGTCCAGGCAGTATCCAGATTCGTAACGTTAGTGTCTAAGTATGAGAGTAATTTATTTAATACTGTATTATCCAATTTGAAACCTAAGATATTTCTCAGAGAATCGAGATAGAATTTTTTATCGGCATCAAAATATTGCCTTTTGTACTGCAGTTTTATATCAGCTTTGTCTTTCTCAGTGTCAAACTTTTTTGTTGAGTCTCTTTTCAGAATATGAATCCCGTATTCAGAACGGACTTTTCCCGAAAATTCACCATCTTTCAAAGCAAAAGCGGCGGCTTCTATCTCTGGCAGCAAGTTTCTTTGAGTGTCTTCGAAACCTGATGAACGCGAATAATAATCACCAAGCAATCCTCCCTTGGACGCTGTTTTCTCATCATCAGAATTTTCCTTTGCTAATTTTTCAAAATCTGCCCCACCTTTCAGTAGTGCAATCAGGCTGTCGGTTCTCTTCTCAGCGGCAGAATCACCCCTGTCCTTGGTAGTAATTAATATATGGCGAAGCAAAACTTTAACTCGTGGTTCCTGCTTAACCAATTTAATAATAAAATATCCATATTTTGTCCTTATCAATTCGGGCCAGAATTCACCAGTTTTTAATCTGAATATAGCATCTTCGATATTTCTTGTTACCCTGCCTGCTGTAAAATAGTTTAGGACTAATCCTCCTCTCACAGCCGACTCATTATCCGTCGAAGAATCCTTAGCCACCTGCTCGAAGTTCACTCCTGCCTTTAATAAGTCAAGACTACGCTTTGCCTTCAGATAAGTTTCCATCGTGTCAGGATTAGGTACCGAAGGCAATTGAAAAACAATTATCCCAATCTGATAATCATAATCCCTATGCTTCATCAACTCCTCAACCTTTGGTTTCACTAACTTAGCCTCATAAAAATAAGACTCAGCCAGAATTTTTCTGTTCTGTCCGATTTCAGCCAGTACGCCCGTATCTTTTTCGAATCCGCGGCTCTTAGCATCATTGACCTTCAATCTATAATTAACATACAAATTCAAAAAATCGAGAATGCTGTCCTTCGACACATTATAAAGATTCATTTCCTTCCGGCTCATATTCTTCTGATATGCTCTCTCAAGGTCATTATATGTAATTTTCTCATTACCTACCGAAGCTACCACCTCTGTTCCAAGTTTTTCAATCTTTTTCGAGTCCGTTTTGGTTGGTTTTTTTGATGATTTCTTCTGTGCTTCCGTAGAAACTACCAGAGAAATAATTAGAAGAAATAAAAATGTTAGACGCAATGCCAGTTTCATACTTTAATCCCCGTGTTTTATTTTATTATACAAAATTCTTTTTTGTTTATGAGTAAAATCAGTATTAAACATTTTTTTCAAATTAATGTTTGTCTTGCAAAAAACTATGTGGTTTGTAACACTTTAGACAATTTTTTATTGTATAGCAATTTTTTCTTTCCCAAAATTTTATTGGTTAATTTGAATATATTTCCTGCTCCAATTATTATCAGCAAATCACCCTCTCTCAGAATATTTCCAAGCTCGTCGAATACATCATCAAGTTCCGGCATATATTCAATGCCTTTATGCCCAAAATGAACCGCCGCGTCCGCTATCAGCTTACCCGTTACACCTTCAATCGGAGCCTCTCTTGCAGGATATATATCCGTAATAATAGCAATATCAGCATCATCAAAAGAAGACCCGAATTCTTTATAAAACGTTTGCGTTCTTGTATATGTATGTGGCTGAAACACAGCAACAATTCTTCGTTGCCATCCGTTTCTTGCCGCCTCTAAAGTTGCTTTTATTTCTGTCGGATGGTGAGCATAATCGTCAACGACCATCACTCCGTCTATTTCTCCCTTTATTTCGAAACGCCGGTAAACGCCGGTAAACTCTGATATAGCTTCCTTAATTATATCAAAATTAATTCCCAGTTGATGACAAACAGTAATAGCTCCGAGAGCATTCTTTATATTATGGAGCCCCGGAATATTCAATGTCAGTTTACCTTTGCTTTCACCATATATAATTATTTCGCACTCAGATGAACGCTCATGAAATTTAATTTCTTCAGCCCTGATGTCACACTGCTTTGAAATGCCAAAGCTGATTATCTTCTTTTTTATTTTTGATATAACTTCCTTCACACCCGGGTCATCAAGTCCGACAGCAACAAAACCATAAAACGGAACCTTGTTGGCAAATTCTGCAAATGTGGTTTGCAGGTCATCAAAACCACTATAAATATCGAGATGCTCTTCCTCAACATTATTAACAATTGCGATGGTAGGTAATAATTGAAGAAATGACCTGTCGAATTCATCTGCTTCCACGACAATCCATTCCCCTTTACCGAGTCGTGCATTTGTTCCACCGAGCCCTTTGAGCCTGCCGCCAACTATAACTGTCGGGTCGAATCCGGCCTTCATCAATATTAATCCACACATCGAAGTTGTGGTTGTCTTTCCATGTGTGCCGGAAATAGCAAGACAGTAACTAAGTCTGGATGTTTCGGCAAGCATCTCGGAACGCCGTAAAACAGGTATATTTCTCGTCGAGGCTTCGGTTGTTTCAGGATTCTCTTCGGGTTTAACTGCACTCGAATAAACGCATACCTCTGCATCATTGAGATTGGAAGCATCATGTCCGATAAAAATTTTTGCCCCGATTGAAGCGAGATAATCAGTATTTTCGGATTGAGCCAAATCTGAACCGCTTACCTGGAATCCCTGGTTAATCAGAATCTCAGCAATACCGCTCATCCCGATACCGCCGATTCCTACAAAATGTACTTTTGTTACGCTTGAAAACATTTTTCTTAAATTAATTTGTCTTTCAACATTTATTTTTCAACATTTATTTTTCAATATTTTGAAAGACTACAAATATAAGGATAAAGGTTATAATTCATACATATCAGGTCTTCTATCAGTTAAGATATCATTGTAATCATTAAATGATTTTTTCCTTGTTTTCGCCGGTTCAATTTCTGAAATAATTACTTCTTCATCATTTTGCCCTGCTTTACACAATACTTCACCTTTGTAATCATAAATTGCAGAGTCTCCATTAAATATTAATGTTTCATTATTTCTTGTTTCGCTTCCAATTCGATTCGCTACAGCCATATAAACATTATTTTCTAATGCGCGTGTGGATAAAGCATTCTGCCAGACATTAGTAACAAGATTTGAAGGACAAACAATCAAATCAGCCCCTTTTAATGCCAATGTTCTCGCCGATTCAGGAAAACGCCAGTCATAGCAAATCATTGGGCCAATTCTTATATCCCATTCAGGCTCGTCAATTACAAAGAAGCCTGTATCCCCGGAATCAAAGCAAAAGCGTTCCTTATAAAACAAATGTGTCTTCCGGTAAATTCTTCTTTTGGTTTTATCAGGTAGAATGACAGCACATGAATTGTACAGTTTCTCACCGTCTTTTTCAGGAAAACCAATCACAATTCCTTTATTCAAGATTGTACTTAATGTTTGTAATTCCGATATTATTTCTCCTGTCGGAAGTTCGGCTATTTTACTAACTTCATGTCTATTAAGGAAATAATAACCGCTTAGACAAAGTTCGGGGAAAATTAATAACTGAGAATCAATACTATTTATATATGATAAAATCTTCGATAGGTTTTTCTCTTTATCCATTAAAATCGGTGCAAATTGAATTACTGCAATCCTCATAACTATACAAGCGTAAATTTGAAATTCTTATAAATTAAATATTCATTGAAACAAAATTAAAGAAATTCAATTTAATTCAGGGATTGACTTAAATCAAAAAATGAATTTACCTTTTTTCATATTAACCAAAAAGAATACTAAAACTATCCTTTACTTTTTTTATTTTATTACTGGTTAAGTGCCGGTATTTTTGCACTAAAAATTCATTAAAAAATATTCATTAAGTTAACAATTAATTAAAAATAATTCATAAAGAAAAAAACGTTTTTTGTTTTTTGAAAAAATTTGTTTCTTGCACTGTTGTTTCTTGTGTAGGTTTTTACACACTTTCTTTTTTCTTAAAGTTAGCTCAATTTATTATTGAAAATTAATTTTTTTTTGGTGGCTTAGTGGTTTTAAAACTTAAGAACATAATTACAAAAATTCTGATGATGGCAATTGTCGGTTCGTTCGTTATTTTTGAAACACCTGAAATATATTCTGCAAGCACAAAAAAAGTTTCCTCAGTTAAATCAAAAAGCAAAAAGAAAAAGAAAAGAAAACACCACAAAAGAAGACTTTATAACCCCAGTAAAACCAGAGCTTTATCTATTGATATCATAAGAGCCAATTCAGAACAGATTTGTGCATTAGCAGGACTTAATCCGTTGCCTACTGATTCTATCGGTAAGTTACCGGCATTAAATACAGATGATTCTGAAAACGTTGACCCTTATGACGACAACTACGAAGGCGAAATCGGCGAGAACATAATAGAACTTGAAAAAGAGGATGACGTTCCTGTTGATATGGAGACCTTCAAAATGCTTTGGCTTTCTTATGTTGATGATAATGAAACCAGTGATGAGATGACATCCGGCGGCATTAGTAAAAAAGATATTATGGATGTGATTATGCACTGGCTCGGCACTCCTTACAGATTTGGGGGAAGAAACAAATCAGCAACCGATTGTTCAGGTTTTGTCCAGAACGTTTTCATTGAATCAAGCAATTTAATGCTTCCAAGAACCGCAAGAAATCAATTTAATGTTGGAATGAAGGTAAAAAGAAGTGAACTGCAATTCGGCGACCTGATTTTCTTCCATACCTACACACGCCGCTATGCCTCACATGTTGGTATTTATCTCGGTGATGACCTTTTTGCCCAGGCAAGCTCCCGATACGGTGTAACAGTATCCTCACTCGAAAGCACATATTACAAGAAGCGTTTCATTGGAGGCCGCCGCCTCTCAGTTCAGGACATAGTCCGCTACAGCAAGAATCCCGATGCATTAATAAACAGCACACAATAAGAAAAATTTTGAATTTTGAATTTTGAATTTTAAATGAATTTTTAATATTTTAATATTCAATTATTAAAAACCTTATCATATCCGATAACCTTAGTAACAAAACTTTATTCTACCACCTCAAACCTTATTACTTTATTAGCATAGACAACAGGATGTAAAGCTATATGACGTAGTGAAAGCAAGAAATAAAAAGAGAATCCCTTTGAGTGAGTATATAAAAAAAACGCAAGCTGCTAACTAAACAAGTTCCAGCTCTCTGACAACCGATTTCCCGAATTCTATTTCCTTACCATCTTCTTTTAATGCTTCAATGTGCATCTCAATCGCTTCCTTGAGAAGTTGAAGTGTTTCTTCCTCGGTTTCTCCAACTACAGCACAACCTGGCAGGTCGGGAACGTATCCGCCATAGCTGTTTTCACCCTTTTCTATTATTACAGAGAATTTCATTTTATTTCCTCCTTATTAATTTTTGCTTGTTTCAGAATACTCAACAATGTACCAACGGGAACATCAAGTGATGGCTTACCAGCAACTGTAACAGTCCCATTTTTGAATATATGCTTGTATTGACGATGGCTACCTTTTGTTCTTACCAAATACCATCCATCTTGTTCCAGTAATTTTATTATCTCACTGTATTTCATTTTTCATTATACGAAACATACCAAGCAATATTATAAGAAACGTTTCATCGGCGGTCGAAGGCTTTCAGTACAAGATATAGTTAGATACAGCAAGAATCCCGATGCATTAATAAACAGCACACAGTAGTTTAATAAATTTTCAATTTCTAATTTTCAATTTTAAATGAATTTTTAATGTTATAATTTTTAAAACTTAAAACCTTATCATATCCCATAACCTTAGTAACAAAACTTTATTCTACCACCTCAAACCTTATTATATTATTAGTATAGACAGCAGGATGTAAAGCTATATGACGTAGTGAAAACCCGCAAGGTATATAGCATACCTTTGAGTGAGTATGTGAATAAAAATAAATAAGAACGCGAACAAGACCACGCTTGTAAATTTTTATTTATTTTTTCTTATTAATTTCCTTTCTATTTCCAATCCAGACAATCGAAACAATTCTGATTTCTTTTTCAATACTATATACTATTCTATAATCTCTGACCCGGTAGCGATAAAGCCCTTCAAAACTACCTTTCAACTTCTTTATATTTTTCCCGTAAAAAGGTTGAATTGATAAATCGTCAAAAGCACCATTCAATTTCCCTGCTAATTGACTATTACAGTTCTGATAAAACTTTTGAGAATTTGATGATAGTATTATTTCAAACATTTCGGCGTATGTCTTTCAAATTAACAAATTGTCCTTTTTGCAACTGCATTACACCTTCTTTGATTTCGGAGAGTATAGCTTCATCATAAAGTTCCTGAGAAGCCTCCCATTCTTCTTTATCGTTCAAATATGCTAAGAAATCATATGCATCTTTTAACTTTTTATCTGATAAGGTACCTATAATATTTATAGCATTTTTCTGAATTGCTGTCATAATTTCTCCTTTAATAAGCTATATTTTTTCTTATTCTAAATTACGAATATATTCTAATTATTCAAATATGTAAAAGAAGGCAATGCCTTAATTCAAATTGTGGGGCTGGAAGACAGTGTCAGACTGGGCATACCGGCTTACCCGGAAAAGATTCCCCTGGAGATAATTAGTGATTGCATCTTTGACTGTCGAGCCGGAAGTAACTTTGTAAACTTTAACATTTTTCTCATTTATGATATCGAATGTTTTTCTTCCTATGTGAGTTACAATCACTGATTCAATGTTTTTATTTATTATTGTCAGAGCAAGTGATGAGCCTGATGCATTTTCCATTCCTGCAAAAGGATTGCGATAGACCTCGTAGTTATCGAGAATTATATCATAAATAATATAATAAGAACAACGTCCGAAGCGGCTGTCAATCGGACTGTCAATGCTGTCACCTGATGATGGAATGAAGATTTTCAATTACAATTAACACCAATAATTTATCAATTTTTAATTTATAATTTTCAATAGGTTTGTAAATCTTTTACACGGAAGAGTCATTCTGAGCGATAGCGAAGAATCTCAAGGTAACTTCAGATTCTTCATTTCACTTCGTTTCATTCAGAATGACTTATCATTTCATCAGCTAATTTGTACTTATAAGTTAATAAAAATATTTTAAAATTTAGATATTTTAAATTTATTTTAAATTTTAAATTTCAAATTTTAAATTCTTCTACCTATAGTCCGCATCTTTCAAAAATAAAATCAACATTTTTGAAAATGACATCGTGATTGAAAAGAGCATTTAACTCATCCGGACTGAAATGTTTCATCAACTCTTTGTTATCAGACAATGACTGTTGAAAAGGTATTTTCTCCTTCCATGTTCTCATTGCCGATGCTTGTACTAACTCATAAGCTTCCTGACGCTTCAATCC
>JAKAKE010000011.1 GCA_021824625.1 Bacteroidota bacterium
AATGTAAATTCTATTATATCATTTGGGATTGTGGTTTGTTGTCTTTTATATCCTTTACCGGTTACTTCAACAGTTACATTGGTTTCAATTTGCGATGAAATATATATTTTTAAATTACTTAATGCTCCATGAGTTTCCCAACTTGGATTAAAAGTAATCCAAAATTCTGTTCCGGCATTATTGGAACCGAGCAGCTTTGGTAAATTATCTTTGAATTCCTGAAGATTGAAATCTTTTGCAGTGCTTGTTGACGGAAGCAATATTATTTGTAAAAGTATAATGACTAATAGGTAAATATGCTTTAGCTTCATACCTGCACCGATTAATTTAATAAATGATAAATTAAATTAAGGATTTGGACTTTAAAATGCAAATATGATTCTATTATTTTTTACACACCCCTTTGTCCCCTCTCAAGAGGGGAAATTTGTTTGTGTGCTCTGCGTAAGCTTTGTGTTTTGGGTGAAAAAAAAATCCTGTAATCCTTTAATCTGTTTAATTCTGTTCAGACACCTTGCGGCTTTTCGCAATAACCTCATGCTTCAGCATGGGGGAGAAACCACGAGACCAGACCAGGTGCTGCATCCGAGCCGACTCACACTAAAGTGTGAGGTTAATCCTAATCATTTTAATCATATCAATCACACAAATCAAAGTTCAGACTATGGATTCTGAAACAAGTTCAAAATTTTCAATTATCAATTTTCAATTATCAATTAAATCAGTAGCTCATATTATCTATCTTCACTTTGCCTCGAAAGATTCTATAGACAAAGATTTTATATATAAACATTAGCGGTAAACCGATACAAGCTATGATGAGCATTGTAAATAATGTTTTTTGTGATGATGATGCATTGAAAATCGTCAGACTGTTTTCAGGATTCGGATTTGATATAACCAGATTAGGATAAATATCAATTGCGGCGATAGCAATGCAGAAAGCAAGAATGGCACTCGATGCAATGAATGCCCTGAAATAAAGCCGGCTGTTGATAAAACCGGGTATTACGATAATTGACAAAATAATAAATGCCGGAAGAATGAACCAGACAGGGAACGCAACAAAGTTTTTTGTAACACCGGGATAGAGGATTATTGTCCATGCTCCGTGAAAAATATATGCAATGATAAAGAGTATCAAAGAAGAATTGATACCCTTTGCTATTCTCTGCTGAATCTCACCTTCTGTTTTTACTGCCAGAAATATTTTACCGTGCATACGAATAAGTAGAACAGCAGTGATTCCAGTCATAACGGCATAAGGATTTAGTAATGTGAAAAATGTCCCTGCAAATTCCTTATCCTGATAAACAGGTATTCCTGTTATAATATTTCCGAGTGATACTCCAAGAAGCAGAACAATCAGATAGCTTGACAAACAGAAAATAAAATCCCATGTCTTTTTCCATTTGTCTGATTCGACCTTACCTCGAAATTCAATAGATATTGCCCTTCCTATGATGACAAGAAGAAATAGCATGAAAGCAGTATAGAAGCCCGAAAAGACAGTGGCATATACATCAGGAAACGCTGCGAATAAAGCTCCTCCTGCAGTGATTAACCAAACTTCGTTAGCATCCCAGACAGGACCGATTGCATTCAGTGATGTTCTGCGTTCGAGGTCGGATTTCAATCCAAGATGAATCATACCAACACCAAGGTCGAATCCATCCAGAACAACATAGCCACAAAAAAGAACTGTGAGCAGTACAAACCATATAACATTTAATTCCATTTTTATCTCCTTTAATTTTTAAGCAATAGAAGCAGGCCCCTGCTTAATTTTCTTAACCATTAAATAAACGAATAGAGTACCGAGAATAAGGTAAATCATTGTAAATAATATCAGTGAAAACCATACCTGACCGGCACTGACAACTTTTGATATCGCTTCTCTTGTTAACAGTACATCCTGTACAGCCCAGGGCTGACGTGCAACCTCAGTTGCAATCCAGCCTGATAAATTTGCAATATGAGGTAAAATAAATGCCGGTACATATAAAGCCAATAGCCATTTTGTTTTGAACAGTTTTCCCAAAATTAAATACAGTAATCCAACGAGACTCATTGCAATCATTATTAAGCCGAGGGTAACCATGATGTGATAGGATTGAAAAACAAGCTGAATCGGAGGATTCTCCTTGACCGGAGGCTTCCCTTCCCGTATTACCGGAGGTACATCATTAATTCCAATCAAAGGCTTTTTTGTGTCAAGATAAATTAAAAATGAAAGGAATCCCGGTAAATTCACACCGTGAACTTTTTGGTTCTTTACATCAACCCAACCAAATGTATAAAGATTGCCCGGGGCTGTCTTAAAATGTCCTTCATAAGCGGCAAGTTTGGCAGGCTGTTGCATATAAACTCCAACCCCGCTGTGATGTCCGGTGAAAAGCTGGGTGAGTGAAGAACAAACAGCCAGGATTAAAGCAATTTTCATTGTTACTTTTGCATGTTCGACATCAATTTTCTTTCTGAGCCAATAAGCTGATATGCTAAGTACAAGAAATGAGCCCGTCAGCCATGAAGCACTGATTACATGCCCGAACCTTTCTATAGTTGAAGGATTAAATACCATTGCCCAAAAATCCGTTATGACAGCCCGTTCAACTTTTACACCATTTACAACTTGTGATACAATTTCATATCCTGCAGGAGTATTCATCCATGAATTTGCTGCGATAATCCAGAAAGCACTGAGTGTAGCCCCCAATGCCACCATAATCGTACTTATGAAATGAACCTTCGGACTAACTTTATTCCACCCGAATAGAAGAAGTCC
>JAKAKE010000015.1 GCA_021824625.1 Bacteroidota bacterium
AAAAGAATCGGATACAGATAAATCAAATACTTATGGAAGAACAATTGCACAACATATTAGGAAAATTCTCACTAGAGGATATTGAAAAATTGAGAATGCTTTTTCCAATATTACACACAGCAGAGCAAAAAGAGGTTGTGACGCTGCGGGTATTTAGTGAGGAGTACAAAAATCTAATAAAAAGTAATAGTTCCATATCATACTCTAAAAGTGTTAGGATTTCACTTGATAATCTCACTGAATTTTTTGGAATACAGAGACCAATTACATCTATAGAGTTAAGGGAGATTGAAAAATTTCTAACTTATCTTCAGCAAAAAGTGAAGAAAGGTTATGTCGTTTACTACCGCAACCTGAAAGCAGCATTCAATAAAGCGAAAGATTGGGGCTATATAAAAGAAAACTATTTTTTGAAAGTTAAACTTCCGAAAAGACAGAAGACTGCACCATCATATATTGATTACCCACAACTTTCAGCAATCATTAAGCATATCGAAAATCAAACAGTTGGGGAAATTGTAATAATTGCATTTTTTTCAGGGATGAGATTAAGCGAGATTACTAATTTGACATGGCGAAATGTAAATCTAGTTACTAGAATAATAGCAGTCGGAGATGAAAATTTTGCTACAAAAAGCCGAAACCAGAGGCATATCCCTATGAGTGAAGAAGTTTTTGAACTTATCATGAAGAATGCAGAGGTGAAACGAAAAGTTTTCAAACTGAAGGAAGATTATATCTTTTGTAAGTCAGATGGCAAAAAATTTACCGGAGACTATATTTCTAAATGTTTCAAAAGGGCTTGTAAA
This sequence comes from Bacteroidota bacterium, assembly GCA_021824625.1. Taxonomy (GTDB): domain Bacteria; phylum Bacteroidota; class Ignavibacteria; order Kapaibacteriales; family UBA2268; genus XYC2-FULL-35-21. The sequence goes on from JAKAKE010000015.1 coordinate 810, forward strand.
GCTGAGGGTATAGATAAATCAATTCACTTCCATTCGTTGAGGCATTCGTTTGCTTCAAATCTTGCGCAGAAAGGAATATCGCTTTACGTCATTAAAGAGTTATTAGGTCATGCATCGGTATCGACAACAGAAATTTATGCCCATTTAAACATGGATTCATTGAAAGAAGCAATTAAGAAGCTTGAACCTGTCAAAATGTGATTCCCAAAATTGACCTCAAAATGACTTTTATTTCAAGTAGGGAATTGGTAGGGAGAAGTACAGAAAACCTTGGAAATATTGGTTAAAACAAAAGATTCCTGATTACAGTAAATCAGCGGGTGATAAATTCAAAATTTTCTGACCGTGCAAAATTTTTGAATATCAATATCTTATGTCTGTTCCAACAACAAAGAAATATGCGTTCTTGAATATGGATACATTGCATGAAGCTATAAAAAAGTTGGATGGAGTTATATATTAATTCGGACTAAATTGGTCAAAAGATTGAATATAATAAGTTTTATTTGGTAAATTCATTAGCTAAAATATTTTCATTGAAATACAAGTTAGTGCTTTTTATTGGATGAGATTCTGGGTAAGCACATGCCATCCTATCAACTCCAAATCTAAAATATTTTTTTTGCTAATTACAATCTAGGAAACTTTAATGAAATTGAATAATCTCTTCCTAATGTTTATAATTATTTTACTTTTAGGAACAACTGAGTTTGCTCAAGTACGCTATTTAAGTTCTACTGACGGTAGGGATGATAACGATGGCCTTACACCGACAACTGCTTATCTTACATTAACTGCTGCTATTGCCGATTTCCCATCTGGCTCGACCGTCTATATGGATGCAGGAGATTATAATTATGATGAGTCTTTACGGAATATAAACGGTAATGATGCTGTAGGTTATAATATAACAGCAAATAAAAGCATGACATTTATTGTTAAAAGCTATGCAGGGAATAATATAGTCAGACTCAATGGTGATGGCCCCTTGATTCTTAATATCGGCAGTGGGAATACAATCACTTTTCGTTCATTACCCGCTCAAAACAACTCAGTCATTTATAAACCAAATTCTGGTTCTGAGAGTTTCTTTTTAACAAGTGGGACATTAGACATTTCCGGATTAAGTAATTTTACTATTGGAAATAATGTTGGTACGTCGGCTGGTGGTGATGTAATTAACAGGGCTAATGGTTATGTAATCGGTACTGTAACTTATGAGAGTGCTGTAAGGGATTTTATTTTTGACGCGACTGGTAATACCTCAATTACAACTGGCAGTTTAGTTCCCCAAAATTTGAATACTTTAGTCATAAGCTCTAATACTGGGGCAATCCATATTACCAATGCCCTGACATTTAGCCAAGCTGTTCCAATCGCAATAAGTAATACTGGGGCCGATTCGGTTTATTTTGTAGGAAAAGTAACATTGAATCGCGCCGCTGGGGCTCAAACAAGAATTGTAAATAATGTGGCTAATGCGGTATGGTCATTCTCAGGGGGAATTGATCTAAATACAGCAGCAGCAGATGGTGGTGCCGGTACGGCTACAATCACAAATAGTCAATCCGGAAAAATTTTAATTACCGGACCAGTCACTGTTGGCACCCACTCAACATTTTTTGACAACACTAATTCTGGAACACTGACGGTTTCTGGCGGCATTACTGGAGCTCAAAATTTGACCATAAGAAATATGGGGAGTGGTGGCGTTCTAAATATCGGCGGCACTGATAGTACGATAATTGGTGGAGCTCTTACGACCGGCGCTGTTGCTGGGACTGTAAATCTGAATGGCAATGTTATACTTGGTGGTATTCTTACTAATGGTGCTGGCCATATTATCTACTTAGGAGATAACTCATTAACACTTACAGGTTCAGGACTAACTCATATAAATAATGGAGATATTACGAGTGCTTCAATCGGCAGTGGTTTTTTGATTATTAATCCATCTACTATTGTT
>JAKAKE010000104.1 GCA_021824625.1 Bacteroidota bacterium
ATTATTCTAATATTTGGCGGTGCTTTACTGATTTTTGCAGGTGACCCATACTCATTTGACAAGACACTTACGGCAGGGGATAGATTCTTTCATTCACTTTTTAACTCGGTTACAGCAAGAACTGCAGGATTTAATACAGTGCCAATTGATAAACTCGCTATGACCTCGGTATTGATTTTAATTGTATTAATGTGGATAGGTGCTTCGCCGGGAGGCACAGGCGGCGGTATAAAGACGACAACAATTTCAATAACACTTATTGCCTTATTTAAGGCTATAAGAGGAAAAGACAGAGTTGAGCTATTTAAGAGGAGGATAGCCACACAAAGTATTCAGAAGGCTTTTCTTGTGCTTCTCGCTTCATTAGTTGTTCTATCGGTGATGAGTATAATGCTGATAGCAATTGAACCGGATAAAGACCCGATTAATTTGATATTCGAAGTTACCTCTGCATTAGGCACAGTAGGCTTATCCAGAGATGTTTCCTATCATTTGGGTGATGGTGGGAAATTATTAATAACACTGACAATGTACATTGGCAGAATTGGTGTATTAACATTTTTCTCTTCACTCGCAGCACCTAAATATGAAGCAAGGTATTCTTTACCAAACGAAGGTATTATGGTCGGATAATTATATTTAATTTTGAATTAAATTGTTTAAATAAATTTGAAAATAATATGACAAATAAAAAATTTTGTGTTATAGGTTTAGGTTACTTCGGATTGAACCTTGCAATGAGGCTGACAGAGGCAGGGGCAGAAGTTCTGGCTATTGACAATCAGCAGGAAAAAATTGACGGCATCGCAGACAAGGTAACACACGCTGTTTGTATGGATACAACCGACATCAGGGCGCTGCAAAGCTTTGGGCTTCAGGATATGGATGCTGTCATAGTCGCTATTGGCGAGGGTTTTGAAAGCTCTATTATGACTACGGCTCATTTGCAGGAAATCGGTGTAAAGAGAATTTTAAATCGAATTACTTCTACAGTTCACGAAAGACTGCTGAAATTGATGAACATCGAAGAATTGCTCGTTCCCGAGGCAGAAGCAGCATCCCATCTTGCCCACAGATTAATGATTCCAGGAATCATAGAATCATTCGAAATCACTCAGGATTATAGTATTTTTGAAATTGAAGCTCCAAAAAGAACAGTTGGAAATACATTGCTTGAGCTTAACTTGAGACAGGAATATTCATTAAATCTTGTTACAATCAAGAGATTGAAGCAAAAGAGGGGATTACTGACAAAAGGTGAAAAGGAAGAATATGACGTCATTGGTGTTCCAACGCCAGAAACAAGAATAAATTCAGGTGATATTTTAATTTTGTTTGGCAAAGAAGATAAATTGAAAAACTTTCTTGAAGAAAAGTAGTGAGAAATATTATTCATAAAATATTGTTAATTCTTATTTCGGTTAATCTGACAGCACAGATTCATCAATACAAATGGTCCGAACCTGTTAATTTATCGGAATTGAACACAGAAGGCAATGATTTTGCTCCTTCCTGGAATAGATATGATAGCGTATTGTTTTTCAACTCCGATATTTCAAAATACTCAAAGTTTTATTCAACGAGAATTAATGAATTTGGAAAATTTGCAGAACCCAAGCTCGTTGCCGGCGATATAAATTTATCAAGAAATAATCAGTCATACATAACATTTGAATCGGGGAATGATGCATACATATCAACATTCAGATTGACTGAGAGCCGTTCTTATCTGAATATTTACCGGACAAAGTATCGTAAAATGAGCTGGAATAAACCGGTGATTGCTGACAGCCTTCAATTCGACTCATTCACATCACATCCTGCTGTTTCTCCTGATGGAACAATCATGATTTTTTCTTCCGACAGAAATTCTGACAAAAAGGAAACCGACTTATGGATGGCATTTAAACAGGATAATGGAAGCTGGGGAGCTATTATTAATATTTCAGAATTAAATTCCCCGGGGAATGAAATAACACCATATCTTGCCTCAAAAGATACATTATATTTCGCATCTGACGGACAGGAAGGGCCGGGTGGTTTCGATTTGTTTATGTCTGTCTATGATAATGGTACCTGGGGCAGGCCCTACCCTCTGAGCGAGCTTAATACAAGTTTCGACGAATCCGATATTACCCTTTTACCTACGGGAGAAATTATATTTTCATCCGACAGGCCCGGCGGTAAAGGTAAACTTGATTTATATTTATCCAAACCCGAAGCGAAGAAACTGCCAATTGACACTATTTCTGAAAACATTGAAATCATTATAGCCGCTCAGGTTTTATCTATTCAGTCTAAAAAAGTAAATTTAACGCAAACATATTTTATACCTGATTTCATTTTGAATGATTCTTTTGAAAATATTAAAGATTTAAATTTATTTAACAGTCCCGACTCAATATTTAATAAAACTCCTTTAATCACCGGAAACAGGTTGAGAGAAAATCAATCGGCAAGCCTGATTATTAGATGTTCAGGTGGTTCTGTTGGATTGGCAAACAAATTCAAAAGGTATTTAACTGATAATATGAGCATAACAGATAATCGAATATTAATAGACTCAGACAGAGTTCCTACTAATCAACAATATAAATCAGAACCTTTGTTTTTGGAATCAAATGATGAAAATATCTTTAAATCTGTTGATGCAATATCAGAAAATGTTTCTCTCAGTCCTCCTGTGTTGGAGTTAACAGTTGATGCAAGGCCCAGAAAGGAAATAAAGAGATGGAATTGCAGTCTGATTACAAAAAATAAT
>JAKAKE010000056.1 GCA_021824625.1 Bacteroidota bacterium
GGAGGGGATTCAGGGGTGGTTTTTTTTCAAACCGTGTCAGGAGTTACTCCTGACACAACCATCATTTATATATCTTTGCGAACTTCGCGTCTATCTTAGCGTCTTTGCGTGAAATTAAATTGTTGTGGATTCTGAACCAAGTTCAGAATGACAATCAAAGAACAATCCTAAATTACTATATCACACAAAAAAGTAAATCAAAAGCATCACGCCTATTACAACAAACACAAGGTATGTCTGAACTTTTCCAGTCTGAACTTTTCTGAATACAGCACCGAAAAATCCAGTAACATTAGCTGAAAGATTTACAAAACCGTCTATAACTATATTATCAAAATGACCTATGAAATATGAAAATCCTCGTGTGATAAATGCTGTCAGGTTAACCATTCCATCTATCAGATACAGGTCAAACCAGGCAAGAACCTTCGAGCCGCCTACAAGTCCGGCAACAACCGTTGCATGATAAATTTCATCAAAATACCATTTTCTGAAAGAGAACCGGTGCAGTTTGCTGAATTGCTTCGCCATATTATCAGCATTGAATATCTTGAATTGATATACCATGAATGAGAACAGTATTCCGCATCCGGCTATGATAATTGATAAAAGCATTGCAGGAATATGTGCATGGTGCATCTTCTCTTCAAAAATGTTGAAATATGTATGCCCTCCTGCATGTGCGGCTGTCTCATGTTTTGTATTTTGCATCGTACCTGATGAATGAGAATCTACTTTACTTCCAGCAGCCGTAGCCATTCCCTTTTCATGTTCACAATCACCTTTACATTCACCATCCTTGCATTGATGTTCCATCGCCATAATGTATGGATTCTCATGTTTCTCAAGTGGTGTTAGGAATTTGAACTGGTATTTCTCGGGTACTGCAGTTTGAGGTGCGGGTAAGTTCTTCACAAACCAGCCTTGATTGGCATTAATGGGGTTCGGTGAATAGAAGAACCAGAACGACAAGACTGCAAGAAGAACCAAGGGAAATACTATTACAAATTTATTATCATGCGTGTTTTTTGCAATTTCAGTTTTATGTTCACCATGGAAAGCAATAATCGTAAGTCTGAACATATAGAAAGCTGTCATACCTGCGGCTGTAAATCCGGCAATCGGTATAAACCAATGCCCACTCAGTTGTGCGAATGCAAGGGTACCGGCGAGTATTCCGTCCTTGCTCAAAAATCCCGATGTAAGAGGTACACCTGATAATGCAAGAGTAGCAAACAGGAAAGTCATGTATGTCAGAGGCATTGTCCTCCTCAAGCCGCCCATATTATTAATGTCCTGCGGGTCAGTGTGATGGTCATGTAATTTGTGCATCGAATGATGCATTGCATGAATGACAGAACCCGATGCAAGGAACAGTGCCGCTTTGAACCAGGCATGTGTTACGAGATGGAAAAATCCTGTTGTATATGAACATGCACCGAGTGACATAACCATAAATCCCAACTGGCTTACTGTCGAGTATGCAAGCACTCTCTTGAAGTCCACCTGTGTTATTGCTATCGTAGCCGACATGAATGCGGTGAATGCACCGACATAAGCAATGGTTGTAAGAGCATCTGCAGAAAACATGGGGAATACCCTTGCTACGAGATAAACACCTGCGGCAACCATCGTTGCGGCATGAATCAATGCACTGACGGGTGTAGGACCTTCCATTGCATCAGGAAGCCATACATGTAATGGGAATTGAGCAGACTTGCCGATTGCACCGCAGAATATCAGGATACCCGAAGCAGTCAGCCAGAATCCGCTGTTGAACGGAATATGACCTCCGCTTATTCCTGCAAAGATTTCATCAAAGAAAACTGTATTGTAAGTAAAGAAAAGAATCAATATTCCGGCGAAGAAACCCAGGTCACCAATCCTGTTGACTAAAAATGCTTTCTTACCTGCATCCGCGGCGGATTTCTTTTCATACCAGAAGCCGATTAACAGGTATGAACTGACACCTACAAGCTCCCAAAAAATATACATAAAAAGGAAATTGTTTGCAATGACAATACCGAGCATCGAAAAAGTAAACAATCCAAGGTATGCGAAGTAACGTGAATACCTGATATCATCAGCCATGTATTCAGTCGAAAACAAATGCACAAGGAAGCTTATTAAAGTAACAACGATTAACATCATTGCGGCAAGATTATCAATAAGAATACCAACCTGTATATTGGATGTGCCGAGTGACAGCCAGGTAAATTTTGTCTGAATTACATTTACATCGGCAAAAGTCGTAAGCTTTGTGTATAATATGAATGCCGAAAGTAAAACATCAATGCCGACAATAGTAACAGCCAGCCATGAGCTTGTCCTTCCGAGCTTTTTACCGAAGAATATGTTAATTACAAATCCGAGCATCGGAAACACTAATACGAATGCCGCAAGATATAATAATGTGTCAGGTGTCATACTTAACTATATATTTAATTCTCTAATACTTTCTTTATCCTTTGTCATTCTGAGTGCAACGAAGAATCTATTCTTTATTCTAAATTGAGATTCTTCACTTCATTCAGAATGACTTTTTAATTATCAATTTTCAATTTTAAATTCTTAGCGTTCTTAGCGTTCACCTTTGCGAACTTTGCGTGAACCAAATTACGCTGAGATATAATCCCTACGGGATAAGAATGGTAGCGGTTATGTATCAGTTCTACTAATATATAATCACTACGTGATAATTCTAATATTCAATTCAAAGTACATTTCTTTTTTCAATTCAGCATTCAGAATAATCAATTATTAATTGTGAATTATGAATTATGAATTATTCCTTCATCCTGTCAATTTCATCCACATTGACATGTTTATAATTTTGATATATATTCAGCACTATTGCAAGAGCAACGGCAGCTTCTGCTGCTGCAAGTATAATCACGAAAATAGCCGCAACATGCCCCTCGATATTCATGCCTCCATATTTTGCAAAAGCGATAAAATTTATGTTTGCCGAATTCAGCACAAGTTCCAGACCCATCAAAACCATTATTGCATTCTTACGGGTTATGATAGCGAACATTCCAAGTCCAAAAAGTATCAGGCTTAATATCAAGTAATGTGTTAATCCGATTCCCATTTTATTTCCTGTTAAAATTTTCTCATTTCAGTAAAATTATTTCTTTCTTCTCGCTATCATAGCCGCCCCGATAATTGCTATCAGAAGCAGAACGGATGCCGCTTCGAATGCAAGCAGATAATCAGTCAGAAGCATCCTGCCGATTGGTGATATTGTATCATTCAGCGGCTGAGAATCTCTGACAAACCATTTAACATTCGAATACATCACACCCATCGTGATAGTAAGAATAGCTATTGCAATACCGGTTATTCCAATCTGCATCTTCCCCATTAATCCTGACTTTATATCAACACCTGTAATCCTTGTTGTAAGCATAACACCGAATATGATTAAAACAAGTATGCCTCCGATGTATATCATAATCTGAGTCATGGCAAGAAAATCGGCATTAAGCAGGACATAAATCGCTGCCACTCCAAAAAAAGTGAATAGGAGTGCAAACGCCGAATACATTATGTTCTTTGAAAATGCAACAATCGCCGCCGATGCGACAATCAGCACAGCAAAGAAATAAAAAATAATTGTAATCAAATCCATATCAGTTTTTATATATTATTCTTATTCATTTTCTTTTATAACTTAATATTGTCATTCTGAACTTGGTTCAGAATCCATATTTAGTTCCACCTTATCAAAGGGGGTTAGGGGGTTGTTTTTTATAAACCACCAATATTTATTCAATATATAATCCCTATGGGATAAGCGTTGTAGCGATTATTATCTGCTAAAGATATATAATCACTACGTGATAAATTCATTAAAAAGTACAATTCATTTTTTCAATTCAGAATTCAGAATTTCCCAATTCCTATTTCCCATCTCCTGTTTTTAACCGTGTCAGGAATTACTCCTGACACAATTTCCACCTTATCAAAGGGGGTTAGGGGGTTGTTTTTTATAAACCACCAATATTTATTCAATATATAATCCCTATGGGATAAGTATGGGAGAGAATATTCATCAGCTACCTATATTTAATCCCTACGGGATAAGCGTTGTAGCGATTATTATCTGCTAAAGATATATAATCACTACGTGATAAATTCATTAAAAAGTACAATTCATTTTTTCAATTCAGCATTCAGAATTATCAATTATCAATTATCAATTTTCAATTCACCTGTTTCAGGTTTTGGTGCCTCTGCCGCTTTCGCTGCATCAGCCGCCTTCTTCGCTTCGGCTTCCTTTTTTGCTTTTTCAGCCTGGAAGTTTGCAAGCAGTTCTTTCTTCTGCTGTATTTCTTCGTCAGTCATAGTCGAGAATTTATAGAACAGGTCTTTCCTGTCATAAGCAGAATATTCAAATTCCGTTGTCATCTTGATTGCTTCCGTGGGACACGGGTCAATACAAAGACCACAGAAACAGCATTTTGCAAAATCAAGTGTATAACTCGGCACCCACAAACCGCGCTTTTCGCCATTCTTCAATGGTGGTGCATCTCCCGGAACAACTTTCAACGTTTGAACGGTAATGCAATTCACGGGACAAGCCCTGGCGCATCCGTTACATCCGTTGCACAAATCCATGTCAACAAATATGCGGTTGCGTGCATTCATCGGCATCTTATCGCCGCTTGCTTTTTCTAACGGATGCTTATTCGGATACTGTACCGTAACATTTTTTGCAAATAAATGTATAATCGTTATCTTCATACCGACAAGAACGGTATAAATTCCCAGCCATATATTATTAATGTATTTTTTCATTTCCAATTTGCCATAACTATTTTGACAATTCCTTAAAATCTAATTAAACATCAACCAAAGCCCTATAGCAAAAAAGCAAATAAAAGCAATCGGTGTCATAACTTTCCAAGTTACACCCATCAACTGGTCAACCCTGAGACGAGGCAGTGTCCACCTTAGCCAAATCTGTACGAACACGAATACAAATGATTTGGATATGAACCAGAACACACCCCATATCGGGCCATTCATAAAATCACCAAACGGCGAGTTCCATCCACCGAAAAACAGGATTGAAATCAATGCCGCAACAACAAACATGTTAGCATATTCAGCAAAGAAAAACATTGCAAATTTCATTCCGCTGTATTCTGTATGATAGCCTGCCACAAGCTCCGACTCTCCCTCGGGAATATCGAATGGTGTCCTGTTCGTTTCGGCAAGTGATGCTACAAGGTAGAGCAAAAACATACTGAATGTAACAGGTATAATTATTAACTTCCATGCAGTGCCGGGACCTCCGAATAAATACCAGTTCCAGAACCAGCCCCCTTGGTTGGCATTGATTACCTGGAGATTCATACTACTCGCAAGAACAACGATAGTCAAAATCACAATCGCTGCAGGTATTTCATAGCTTATAATCTGAGCTACGGAACGCAATGCACCGAGCAATGAATATTTATTATTGGACGCCCAGCCGCCCATCACAAGCCCGATGACAGCAAGCGAACCCATAGCAAAAATATAGAACAACCCTAAGTTAATGCCTGCAGGAACAAAATGTGAACTGAACGGAATCACAGCAAATCCTGCATAAGCGGCAGTAAACATCAGGAAGGGTGCCATATTGAAAAGCGGTTTGTTTGCCGCATCAGGTGTAATATCTTCCTTCTGCAAAAGCTTTACTACTTCGGCAACAGGTTGAATAATTCCCCATGGTCCAGTTCTCATGGGACCTAATCTCTCTTGTATGAAAGCAGAAATTTTCAGTTCGCCGAGAATTGCAACCAGGGCATAAACCATCAAAAATACCAAGGGCAGTGTTATAACAACAATCAATGCAATCAGGTTACTGCTCGATAATTTTACAATCCAATCATATAAAGTAAGTATTTGCTGTTCCATTATTCAGTCAAATTAAAATTAAAATATTACCTGTCAACTTCACCTAAAACAATATCAACGCTTCCGAGTATCATTATTAAATCTGCAAACAAATAGCCTTTGGAAATTTCCGGCAGAACGCTGAGATTTACAAAACTTGTACCTCTCGATTTAATCCTTTCAGGTTTGTCTGTACCATTGCTAACAATGTAAAATCCAAGTTCGCCTTTGGGATTTTCTGCCTTTGTATATATTTCACCTTTGGGGGGCCTGATTTTCTTAGGAAGCTTTTCCCTTACGTCTCCGTCCATCGGCATCTGTTCTATTGCCTGTTCGATTATACGGCAGCTTTGTTCCATCTCATGGAAACGGACAATGTTCCTGTCGAAGCAATCACCAACCGTGCCGACTTCGCCATGACCCGTTACAACATCAAAATCAAATCTGTCATATATCGAATAGGGAGCATCTTTTCTAAGGTCGAATGCAAGTCCGGAACCCCTGGCTACCGGTCCGCTGCATCCGTAACTTATAGCTACATCAGCAGGAAGTATTCCTACATTTGCTACTCTCTCGATGAATATTTTATTATATAGTAAAAGGTCTGCAATCTCTTTATTGGTTTCTCTAACCTGCTTGACAATCGAAAGTACATCTTCTTTAAATTCCTTATGTACATCCGCAGCTAAACCGCCGACCCAATAATAATTATAAAGTAATCTGCCTCCGGATGCCTTCTCAAATATCGAAAGAATAAATTCCCTGTCCCTGAATAAATACAGAAACGGAGTAAAAGCACCTGCGTCCAGTCCGAATGTGGCAATCGCAATCTGGTGATTGGCAATCCTGTTCAGCTCTGCAAAAATCACCCTGATATACTCTACCTTCTCAGGCACTTCGATTCCCATCAGCTTTTCAATACCCATCACATAGGGCCACTCATTATTCATAGCACAAATGTAATCCATGCGGTCAATGTAGGGTATGACCTGCGGATAGGTCATCTTCTCGCAATGCTTCTCGAAACATCGGTGTAGATAACCTATGTGAGGTATTACCTCCGTAACAATTTCACCGTCAAGCTCAACTTCGAGTCTCAGCACTCCATGAGTTGAAGGGTGCTGTGGACCTACATTCAGCCTCATCCTCTCGGAATCAATCTGACTATATTCAAACTCTACTTTTTTTGTTTCGCCCACTATTTATACCTTAACTTTTTTTTCCTTAATATTTAATTCACTTTACCCTGAATTTAAAATTTTCAATTTTCAATTTTCAATGAATTTTTAATGTTCTAATTTTTAATTTCTTATTCATTATTCTTTTTTCTATTTACTATTTTCTTTTATCTATTTTCTATTTAATACTTCACATTCATTCAAAATTCAAAATTCAAAATTCAAAATTTTCTAATACGGTACTTTCATCCCATGATACTCATCAGGCTGAACATAATCCTTACGCAAAGGAAAATTTTCCCAATCATAAGGACAAAGTATTCTAATCAAATTGTGGTGTCCCTCGAATTGAATACCCATCATATCATAAGCCTCCCTCTCGTGCCAGTCGGCTGTACGCCAGATTCTTTCAACTGTCGGCACAAAAGGATTCTCCTTGCTTACTGTAACTTTTATAACAAACGTATGTTTCAGTTTAATAGAATATAGGTGATAAACTACTCCGAGATTTTCTTTGTAATCCATACCACCAAGGCAGGACAAATAATCAAATTCCAAACCCTGCGTATCCCTCAGATACAAACAAATATCGAACAATTTATCAGTCGTAACCAGAACGAATGGGTCAAAAAACGGCTCTGCATTAAACTCGATTATAGCATCGCCAAATTCTGCCTTCAATTTCTCATATATTTCCTGAGCCTGCATATCCTTTTTAAATTTTAAATTCCTTTTTTTAAAAAACCGCGTCAGGAGTTACTCCTGACACTTTATATTATCAATTCTTTGCGTTCTTCGCGTCTCCTTTGCGAACTTTACATGAAATAAATGGATTCTGAACCAAGCATGTGCTGAACTTGTTTCAGTATTCAAAATGACATTTTCACATTTTCAATTCAGCATTATCAATTATCAATTATCAATTATCAATTCTTGTTTTTCTTCTTCAGCCAACCTCTTCCTCTTATTGAAAATCGCCTGCTTGTTGATTTTCTCCTGTAATCTAATCATACCTTCTTCCAGCGCCTCAGGCCTCGGAGGACATCCCGGTATATAAACATCAACGGGAATAATCCTGTCCACACCCTTCAACACGTGATAACCATGCTCCCAGTAAGGTCCACCGCAATTTGAGCATGAACCCATCGAAATAACATACTTCGGTTCAGCCATCTGCTCGTAAAGAACTTTGATTCTCTCTGCCATTTTGAATGTAACAGTGCCGGAAATTATTATGAAGTCAGCCTGGCGGGGCGAGGTTCGGGGAATGCATCCGAAACGCATGAAGTCAAAATGGGAAGCATTGACTGCCATGAACTCGATAGCACAGCAGGCCAATCCAAACTGTAAATACCAGTCCGATTTGCTCCTGCCCCAATTTAAAATGTCTTCAACTTTTCCTAATATTATTCCGCCGCCGTAGTAAGGATCATCTAATTTATTCAATAAACCCATTCATTCACCGTATTAAAATTATTAACTCTTTTTCGAAACCACGAGGTCTTTCAGGCTCGGTATATGAGGTATGGGCTTTTCCCAATTCAAATCACCTTTAACCCAAACATAAGCAAGGCCTGCAAGCAATATCAGCACAAAAACAGCCATCTCAATAAAAGCAAACCAAACAACCGTGTTACCGATGTGGCTCATGTCCCTGAATACTACTGCCCATGGAAACAGGAACACGACTTCCACATCAAACAGCAGAAAGACGAGTGCTATGACATAGAACCTTATATTAAATTTAATCCGTGGATTTCCAATAGGCTCTTCGCCACATTCGTAGGTTGACTGTTTAATAGGATTGGGATGAGAGGGCCTGATGATTGCCGCTGTAATTAAGCCTGCGGCTACGAAAACAACACCCAGTATAAAAAACAGTAATATTATTCCAAAATCACTCAACATAAACACCTTCTTCTCATAATTCAAAGACGGTAAAAAAAATGACAAAATATAAAATTTGTCAGTAACAAATCTTCAATTTAAAAAAACCATTTCAGAAAAATAAATTATTTTATATCAGTTTTATATCGTTGAGAGTTATGAATGTCGGATTTTGCTAAAAATATGATACATCAAGATTTAGCTATGGCTAAAAATCCGAAATTTTATAAACATTCTGTCGTTTCAATAATGATATAATTGTGTATTTATAATCCGACTAATAAATCTTTCATTTAAAAGTGATAAAATTTTTTCCAACCAATAAACGTCAAATTAGAATAAAAAAATGGAGTTAAAATGATTAATAGTTTTACAGCAAAATACACGAAAATACCAAGCGGGTATATGGGTCAACTTATTGAATGGCCTGAAGTCGTTACTGAAGGAGAATCTTTTGAAGAGTGTCATTTGATGCTTAAAGATGCTCTGAAAGAAATGATTGAAGCATATAAACAACTCGGCAAAGAAATACCTTATTATCAATCAATCTTTGAACAAATCACTGTTGAAGCCTGATGTCTGTCAAAAGAAAAGATTTGCTCAATTATCTTGAACAAAACGGTTTTTATCTATTAAGAGAAGGTGGGAACCATTCAATTTACACAAACAATATAAAAACAATTCCAGTGAAAAGACATTCCACATTCGATAGAATTACAGCTAATGAATTATGTAAGCAAGCAGGATTAGAAAAAAAATTCTGATATAGCAAACTCTGTCTAACGACTAACGAATTTTACAACTCAACACTCAAAACATAATTAGATATAATCCCAACGGGATAAATGTGGTTGTCGGTTTTCTTTTGCTACTAATATATAATCGCTACGCGATAATAATAATATAAAATTTCAACTATCAACTAACGACTAAAGACAAAAGACAAATGGCTTCCGGCTTCCGACTATTCCAACTCAAAACACAAAACACAAAACACAAAACAATTATCTTACTACCACCATTTTACCCAAAATAAGATTTCCCTCAAATTGAATTCTATACATATACACACCTGTTGGTGATTCGCTTCCGGCATCTGTCCTGCTGTCCCAGGTGGCTGTGTGCTTTCCTGCATCAATCGAACCTGAAAACAAGTTCCTCACCAATTGCCCCTGTGTATCATAAATTTTGATCGTGATAATCCCCGTTTTCGGCAAAGTATATTCAATGTTCGTTGTGTATTGAAACGGATTCGGAAAATTCTGAGTTGATATATTTTCTTTCAGTTGTTTTTGTGTTTCATCCTCTGCATCAAGTATCACACCACCTTCACGGAAGACAGTAAGTCCTGTACTATTTCCCAACCATTTGTTACCATATTTATCAATTGTGATTGTAAGTACGCTATCATGATGTAACCCGGAATTTGATGTATTGTAAACAGTCCAATTTGTATCGTCAAATTTTGCTAAGCCACGATATGTAGTCCCAATCCACTTATTGTTATCATTATCTATTGTTATTGACCTTATTGAATTTGAAGGAATACCAGAATTAGGCCATTTATAAGTAATCCAATCAGTACCATCAAATTTTAATAACCCTTCATAATCATAGCCAATCCATAAATTACCAACTTTGTCTATTGTTAATGCTGTGATAATGTAACCAGACAAACCGGAATTATTTTTGGAATATATAATCCAGTTCAATCCATCAAATTTTGCCAAACTATCTATTCCACCATCAATCCCAATACCAATCCACAAATTTCCACTACTATCTATAGCTATTTGCCAAATTTTGTTATTCGGCAAACCGGAATTTGATTTGTTATAAGTAATCCAACTCGTTCCATCGAATTTTGTAAGTCCGCCTCTATAGGTTCCAATCCACTTATTTCCAATACTATCAATTGCTATTGACCGGATCCAATTATCAGGCAAATCAGAATTTGTTGTGTCGTAAGTACTCCAATTCGTTCCATCAAATTTGACCAATCCATTGATAGTCCCTATCCATATATTGTTATATTTGTCTATTGCTATTGACTTAATATTGTTATCAGGCAAACCGGAATTTGACGTGTCATAATTGAACCAATTAGTTCCATCAAATTTTATCAAGCCATTACAATAGCTCCCAATCCATTTATTATTATTTCCATCTATTGCAAAAGAAATGATTTGGCTTCCAAGCAAACCGGAATTTGATGTATTGTATTTATTCCAATTCACATCGTCAAATTTTGTTAAGCCATCATCCCAGGTCCCTATCCATTTATTATTATCTTTGTCAATTTTTATTTCCTGAATATAGTTACTTTTCAACTCAGAATTTGACGTGTCATAAATAGTCCAATTCGTACCGTTAAATTTTGCTAAACCAATATTTGACCCAATCCATTGATTCCCACTACTATCAAATGCTATTGAATTGACATAACTGAAAGGTAGGTCGGAATTTAATGTATCGTAAGTAATCCAATTCGTACCGTCGAATTTTACTAATCCACTTTCATAGATTCCAAACCATAGATTTCCAATTTTATCTATTGCGATTGAATGAATTCTGTTATCAGGTAAATCAGAATTTGATGTATCATAAATTGTCCAATTCGTACCGTCAAATTTCACTAAACCACCTCCATAAATACCAAACCACTTATTGTCACTTTCATCTATTATTATTGAATTGACAATATTATCAGGTAAACCGGAATTTGAAGTATCATAAGTAATCCAATTTGTTCCGTCAAATTTTGTTAAACCTTCCCAAGTTCCAATCCATAAATTATTGCTTTCGTCCACAGCAATGGCAAAAATACCATCATAAGGTATGCTGGAATTCGATTTGTTATAATTCATCCAGTTTGTTCCATCAAATCTTGATAATCCTCCATTCCAAGTCCCAATCCACTTATTACCACTTTTGTCTACAGCTAATGCCCCAATATAATTATCAGGTAAACCAGAATTTGCTTTATTATAAAAAGTGGAATTACCTGTTTCTTTTTCAATTTTAACAAGTCCCCCTCTTGTTCCAACCCAAATAAAATTTCCTTCTTCAGCTATGGCAGTTATATTATCACCATTCGTATAATTCACCCACTCGGGATTTTGCGATTTGACATTTGATATGATTAGAAAAAAAGCAAGAAATGCAGTCAGGTACACGTGTCTCATAGCATCACCTTCGGATTACTACTTAAAATTTTATGTATTTATATAAATTATTTTATTTCTTGCAACTTAATATAATATAATGACACATGAAAAGGGAAAAGGTCTCAAAAATAATTTACAATTCAAAATTAAATTTTTTTTGAAAATTAGAATTACTCCATACTTCAGTATGGGGAAAAGGAAAAAGACCTAACCAACAGCCTCATTCCAGCTCCACATCTTAAAAGATGTGGTTAATAAAATCCTACAATACATTTATTGATACTAATATTGTTTTTTGCCATTCTCAAGGCTAATTTAATATGAGCCTTCTATCAATTAAAATATATTCACTATTCAGAATTTTTCGTAATTTTATATAAAATATTCAATACATGTTTTGACAATGAAACAATTTGTTTTTAATATAATTCTGATTTATACTTTAGCCTGGCTCACCGCTTCTGCTCAGCTATTCAAGTATCAAAAGCTCGATATTAATACATTAATTGAAAATCAGACAATTTCTGCACAAGTCAATACAAGTTTTGATTTAGGCAGGCTTTCAAATATATTTGACGGAGATTCGCTTTCTCTTGCAAGAACATCAGGAGTAAATCCACTTGTTATCACTTTAGCATTGGCAGATTCTATTGAAATTGTGAAAAGCAGAATTTTATCATCGGTTGGCGAAGGCATCTGGCTAATCGAATCGGCTATGACTCCCGAAGACCTGCAGCAGCAAAGGCGAACTTATAAAGTCCTTGTGAATGACAGCTCACTTTTCGACAGCAAATGGGATTCTCTCGAATTTGAAAAAAAGTATGTGAAATATATAAGACTGACATTACTCAAAACCACCGGCGGCAACTTTGTCCGGCTCAATGAGTGGGAGCTGTACGAATATGTCTCGCTTGCTTACCTGAAACTCGAACCATCTGATATTACAATGAAACCCGCTTGGCAAAATAAAATATGGGAAGTGTGGAGAGCTTCCGAATTTGACACAATACTTATTAATAACAATCTCGTAAAATGGTCAAGCTCCGACACAAGTATAGCATTTGTGGACAGCACAGGAACTGTTTTCGGTGTATCAAAAGGAAAAGCAACAATCAATGCCGAGTATGATAAATATAAAGGTAAATGTTCTGTTAATGTTGAAGCCGGATTAAGAAGTACAGACCCGGGAGATATTATCGTCACTCACATCAGCCGTTTACCTTCTATTGATTTCGTATGGGGTAGTATGAATCCCGATAAGGATGGCTGGCCACGTGAAGGTGACACGGTAACCTGGGTTGCACATGTATTGAATTTATCAAAGCATTATAGAAAAGATGTTGATTATAGATGGATTATTGACTATGATACTGTTAAAAAAGGAACTATTGACCTGCCACCTTTTACTACTGTAAATTTCGATTGTAATTCAAAGTGGAATTTAGACAGGCGCCGGCTTGAATTTATAATTAATCAGGACAATTCTTTCTCTGAAGTTGAACATGAAAATAATTCCATTTCATTTTACACTTATGCTTTAAGTGCAGGTTTTTATGTCGAAGAAACTCTATATAACTATTTCAGGGAATACCAATTTCAGCTTAATTCAGGAAATAACTGCTGGGAGGATTGGGCTAATAAAAATCTTCGATTAATAGATGATAAATTGTCCCGCACTGTTATTGATACTATGACAAATTATTTTGAAGAAAAGTACAGAACAGATAAAATTGTAATCGTTCCGGATGGTTACTTACCTTTAGATGGTGGAAACGCAATAACAACACCAAATTATAAAGATAAAAGTGTTGACTTGATTCGTGGATTTCCTGCTTCTCTTTTGCAAACCAACATATATATTAATCATGATTCTCCATATTATTATAATCCATTTTACTTTGACCAATATTTTGCTAAGGATATATTACAGGCAAGATATCTCGTTGACCCTATAGGATTCAATGTATCTGATAATGGAAATGGTGATGTTGTCAACATTAAAGAGAATGATAAATTTATTTCAGGAACAAAATTTTTACCTTGGCAATCTGGAAAAATTTTGTATCCTGTATCAAAAGGATTAATTTTTGATAGTGATATGTATTTTGGTTTTGATTTTGATGGCTATAGTATAATTGCATTAACAAGGATTTTAGGTCAACGTGCAACTCTCGGCAACTA
>JAKAKE010000143.1 GCA_021824625.1 Bacteroidota bacterium
TGTACATCAAACAATACAAACCTCGGACTTGGTTTTTACAATCCTCATAGTTTAATCGCTGTACGACTATTAAAAACTTATTCGACTATTAATACAGATTTTTTTCTTGAAAGGTTCAAGTCAGCATTAGAATTAAGAAAAAGATTAAATAATACTGAAATATGCAGATTAGTTTTCGGCGAGTCAGACCTGCTTCCGGGTTTGATTGTAGATAAATACGGAGATTATCTTTCAATACAGATTTTATCTGCCGGAATGGAAAATTTCACCGATTCAATAATTGAAGCAATATTAAAAGTTCTTCCTGAAACTAAAGGAATCATTGCAAAAAATAATTCCAAACTGAGAGTTTTAGAAGGCCTTCCTCTTGAAGAAAAAGTTTTATTCATGGACATACCTGATGAAATTATTACTAAAGAAAATGGGATTAATCTTTCAATATCACTTAAACAAAGTCAGAAGACAGGATACTTCCTCGACCAGACAGAAAACAGGAAGTTCATTATGTCTATTTCAAAAGATTTAAATGTTCTCGATTGTTATTGCAACCAGGGTGGATTTGCTCTACATTCAGCACAAGGCCATGCAAAAGAAATTATTTGTATAGATTCATCAAACACGGCTTTGGTTAAGGCAAAACGCAATGCTGAACTTAATAGCTTTAATAATATTAATTTCTTTGAATCCGATGTTCCTGAATTTTTTAGCAGGGAATTATCAAGAGATTCAAAATGGGATTTAATCATTCTCGACCCGCCTGCATTTGCTAAAAGTAAAAAAGACGTGAGAAATGCATCAAAAGGATATGCTAAAATTAACAGGCTTGCATTGCAGTTATTGTCCGAAGGCGGCTTCCTTTCCACATCAAGCTGTTCACATCACATAACCGAGGAAACATTTTATGAAATTATAATCAGGGAAGCCGTAAGGTTAAATATACAATTACGACTTATTCACAGAGGCTCACAGGCTCCCGACCATCCCGCATTAGCATCAATGCCCGAAACAAAATACCTTAAATTTTTTGCATTTCAGAAAATGTAAATTTGATAATTTTTATTCAACAGGCAATTTCGGTTCAACCATGAGCACCTGCTCTTTGCTGATGACAACCGAGCCCGGGTTGGCTCCCTTAGGTTTGTGAACATACTTTTTTTGTGTGTAAGCCACAGGAACAAATTTTCCTTTTCTTGCCTGGGAATAGTAAGCAGTTATTTCTGCGGCTTTCTGAAGAATTTGTTTTGGTGGCTTTTCTTCTTTAGATTTCATTCGCAAAACACAATGCGAACCTCCGGCACCACGGGCATGCAGCCATATATCATACGGCTTGGCAAAGTGCATTGTCAGTTCATCGTTATTAGCGGCATTTTTACCGGCATACAAAATATAGCCTTCACTAAGGTCAAAACACCTGAATTTCTCTTCTTTCGTTTGCAACTCATCCATAGTAGTTTTTAATATATTTTTATACTCACTTTTAATATTTTCAATATCCTTAATATTTACACATAAATCCAGTTTATCTAATGCAGAATTAATCAGATTTAATTTAGATTGGAGCAAAGGAATTCTTTTATGTCTTACTTTTTCATCCTCTCTTGAATCTTTTATTTTCTGAAAATATGAATCAATATTTTCTCTGATTGTATGCTTGGGGTTTAATGGTACGATTATCTCAGAGCCATCCCAAAGAGTTACATTAACAGAACTGCCTGCCCTTTCTTTCATATTTTTCAACGTTTGAAGAGATTCAGCCCATAATTTATATTTTTCGATTCTTTCAATAATTTTTTCAGAGTCTTCAGGCTGTTCGAGGCTTTTTTGCAATTTTGACTTCTGTTTCTCAAGTATGGTTTTAATCCTCTTAAACTCTGAAGAGAATGATGTTTGTTTGAATGTAGTAAATATCCTGTCTTTTATTGCACTACTAATTGAATTATATTTTCTAAAAACAGCCGGGAAATTCCTCAATGGAATTAGTGATAGAATCCGCTCCTCTTCTGCATTTTCGAGCATATAATATTCTTTTGTTTTTAGACATTCATTTTTCAAATTCAAGGCATGGGATTTCAGTTCATCAATGCTTATTTTGAGTTCTTCAAGTTTTGATGAAGGATTAATATTTAATCTCATACAAAGTTCTTCAGCATAATATTTACCTAATAATAAATCACAATCCGAGAGAGCTTTCAGAACAGTTGAATCAAATTGAAAATTATCAATACTTTTTAATTCGGATTTTTGAATTTGAAAACTTTTATTGATTAGGTTTTTTTTATTTTTGAATGAATCAATGATAATGCCTTTAGAATCAGTAAGGACAATATTACTCTTTGCACCTCCAAATAGAATTATATTCATTATATAATGAGCAAAAGTTATTTGGATAATTCGTTCATTCTCAATTATGCTGATATGACTTATATCATGGCTGTTTAGAAATTCAAAAACATTAATGGTATTTTTTCTGGCTCTGGAAAATTCTTCTCTCAAATATAAACTACCGAGTTTGGGGCCACCTGAATAGCAGAGATAATACTCCTCATTTGGCTTGCAAAGCACGATTACAAGTGAGTTCTTCTCCTGTGTAAAACACTCAGCCAGCCTGAATCCATTCAGGAACTGAAGTTCTTCGACAAGTTTCGATAATGTGTAATTATGTCGTATCATTGTACATTAAATTAAATAAAAAAAGCCGTAATAAATACGGCTTATATAGAAACATATTTTCATTTCATTTTACTCGATATTCTGAATTTGTTCCCTGATTCGTTCCAAATCTTCCTTGGTTTCGACCACCAGATGAGCAATTTCAGTATCGTTCGCTTTCGAGCCGATTGTGTTTACTTCCCTGTTCATCTCCTGAATAAGAAAATTGAGCTTTCTTCCCACAGGCTCATTGGATTTCAGTGTTTCATAGAAAAACTTAATATGTGAACGTAAACGCACGCACTCTTCAGATATATCCAATTTATCTGCGAGAAGAACAAGTTCCATTTGAATACGATGTTCGTCAATCTCATCGCTTTCAAACAGCTTTGCTACCCTTTGCCTGAGCCTCTCACGTTCATCGGGAATTTTCTTAAGTCCAAGCTTTTCCACTTTATCAATTACAAGGGAAATATTTTTTATTCTTTTCTGAACATCTTTAATGATTTGCTGTCCCTCATTGATTCTCATCCGGTCGAGGTTTTTCAAAGCATTGATAATTGTTTTTTTTGAAATTCTCCATTCAAGTTCAGAATTACCGCCATTTTCCTTAGTATAAAAATTTCCGGCAAAAGTCAGTAATTCATTGAACCTCACAGGTTCCTGAACATTCAATTTTTTCTTTAACCTTTTTAATGCTTTAAAGTATTCTACAGCGGCTTCTTCATTAATCAGATTTTGCTTTAATGCCAGGTTTGTTTCGATATTTATTGAAATTAAAATATTCCCCCGGGAAATAGAAGATTTGAGCATTTCACGGATTTCAAATTCTTTGTGATTGAGAGACCTCGGAATTTTACAGCTAATTTCAAGGTATCTGCCATTTAAAGACTTCAACTCAACAGCAAGGTTAACTCCGTTTTCTTTTGTTTCAGCCTTGCTGAAACCTGTCATACTTTTAATCATAAAACCTGATATATATTAATTGAGAAATTTCAGAGTGCAAATTTAAGAAATATATCTGTCTATATGTCAATCTGGGTTCTGTACATTTTTACATATTGAAGATAATTTTCTACTCCAAAAGAAATTCTCCCGATTTCATCTTCGGTTAAATCTCTGACAATTTTTGCAGGAACACCGGCGGCAAGTGTGCCTTCGGGTACAGTAAATCCCTCCCTAATCACAGCACCTGCGGCGACAATCGAGTTGGGTTTTATCACGCTTCCGTCGAGAACTTTTGCACCCATTCCAATCATACAATGGTCGTGGACAGTTGCTCCATGCAATGTAACAGAATGAGCAATAAGAACATCATTTCCGACAACGAGAGGAAAATAATCGTTGGTAACATGTAGCATGGATAAGTCTTGTATATTAGTCCTACAGCCGATTCTGACATAATGTACATCCCCCCTGATTACAGTATTATACCATACTGAACTTTCTTCGCCGATTTCAACATCACCAATGATTTTCACTCCTTCACACAAAAAAACGGAAGGATGTATCTTTGGAGTAATACCATTAAAGGTGATTATACTCGCATTATTTCCTGTTTCTATTTTCATAATTTCTCAGATATTAATTTATTTAAATTTAAAAAAGCAAATGTCAGGAGTTACTCCTGACATAGTTTAATCCATATTTATATTCTATCCTTTGTCTTAAATTAATTATAGAATCAATTTTACCATGGGAGAAATTTATCAAAAGGAGGAGCATCAATACTCACAATACATAATTCCTCGGCTCCGGAAAATATTAATATTGGGGCTGAGGTTACGGCAGGCTGTAAATAAAGAACAGGCATATTTTCCATACTAACGACTTCATACAATGTTCCATCTTTCTTTAGAAAATAAACTCCAACTGCATTTTTATCACTGACAACTAATGCAATATATTTTTTACTTATCAATGGCACTGATGGAATAATGACTTCGAAATATTTTTTCCAAACCAGTTTACCATCAGTAGAAAAGCAGAATACCCCGCTCATTGCTTCGCCAATTCCGGAATTATAACCGGTAATATAAGCTCTGCCATCTTTATCAACTGATAAAAATCGTGCAAAAAGCAGTATTTCTTTTTTCCAGAGAATTTTCCCTTTTTGATGAAGTGAATAAATAGAAGTAATCTTTTGTTCGCCGGATTCGGTTATTCCGAATAAATAAACCTTTTTATTAAAAACTACAGGTGATTTTATGAATCTTGTATTCTCAAATCCTTTTTTCCAAACAACTTTTCCTGCTGATGATAAGCACAATAATGTATCAGTTGCACCAAACTCGTCATGGGTTAACGGAATATATAAATTACCCTTTTCATCGGCGGCGAATGTTTTTGCAGGCGATAAACTTGCTGAATAAATCCATCTAATATTTCCATCAAATCCGACTTTAATTATTTTTCCATTGCTGACGGCAGTAACAACACCATCATCCTGAACAAGTAAATCGGAAAATATGTCATATCTGCCGGCAGAGTCAATAATTTTTTTCTTCCAGTTCAGCACACCATCCTTCGATATAGAATAAAGTTTTCCTCCTGTACTAATAACATAAATATTAACATTGGCATCTGCAGCAAGGGAGGCTGAAGGCAGTTCTACAGAATCAATCTTGTAAGACCACTTGACTTGTTTCTGCGAAATCAATAAAATATTTCCTTTAACAGTTGAAACAATTATTTCAGAATTAGGTAAAACGAGAGGAGCAGTAATAGCTCCGCTTGAATCTTTGAATTCAATTTTATCAATGACCGGGTATTTATTATAGAATGAGCCGAAATCTTCGAAAGAATTTGTGCGTCCTGCTCCGCCATATATATTCACCGGCTTTCCCTCTCCCGAATCAGAACCACAGGAATTCAGAAGAATTATTAAAGATGTTATTAAAAATAAAATGAAATATTTACCCATTTCACATTCAACTGTAAAACATAAAAAATTAATTTAGCGTTATTATACTCATACAATTTAATCAAAGTCAATATATCTTAAAATCATTTCATAATCAAATTGCATTAATTGTTTTCTTAAATTTGCCTTTTCAAAATGAGAAAATTTTATATAATATTATTTATCGTCTTACTTTTTTTCCAAATCAATGATGTTGCTTTTGGGGATGATTTATATTTATCCAAGCTGAAAGCCCTGAAAAGCGAAATTGATGCAAATTATTATTCGTTCGATATTCAAAAACTCAAGCAGATCTTAAATAAAAGTTATAATATCACAAAATTATCCGGAGGTGGAGACTGGCACCCACTCTATTATTCAGGATTATTGCATTATTTACTCGGGAAAATATATTATCAGATTGACAGGGAAATTGCATACAATCATTTCGATAAATCTCTCGATTATTTACTTAAAGCAAATGATAAATTTCAATCTGCCGAAGTGATGTCTCTAATCTCAGCAGCGTATGGAAAGAAATCGGCATTGTCACCTTTAGCATCAATTTATTATGGCATTAAAGCAAAAAAATATATCGAGGATGCTTATGATTTAGAGAAGGATAATCCTAAGTTACTGCTCATTGCAGCAACTCATTTAATGCATACACCTGAATCATTTGGAGGAAGTAAAACCAAAGCACATACTTTTCTTATGAAATGCTTTGAACTAAATAAAAACAGAAACGAAAAAGATGAATTTCTTCCGGATTGGGCTGAAGATGCTGAGATTTATGCTTACATGGGCCAGTTAGATGTTTTAAATGAAAACAAGGAAAAAGCTTGGCAAAATATTCAGAATGCATTGAAGCTTGTACCAGACTATGGCTTTGTACTTAAGGACTTAATACCGCAATATGAAAAAATTAAAAAATAAAAATCAGAAGCTTATCAAAGTCTTTGGCAGAAGCATCCTGATTTTTTCTTTTTCAACATCAGAAAAATAATTTTGATTAATATATAGCTTTTTTAAATTATTTAATTTAGCAATTGTTTCAGGCAAGCTCGATAATTCGTTCCTTGTGAAATCAATCCCTTCGAGCATATTCAAATCTCCGATTGTCGGAGGTATAATCTTTAGTTTATTAAATGGTGCAGTCAAAATATGCAGGCTGTCTAATCCACCAATGCTTTCGGGTAAAGTAACCAAATCGCAATTATATAATCCAAGGTCTCTCAGATATTTCAATTCTCCGATTTTTTCAGGAAAAACAGCAAGGTGATTATAACTTAAATCAAGCTTTTCCAATTTCTTTAAAATTATGATACTATCGGGTATAATTGTCAATTTATTGTAAGACAGATCAAGAACAACAAGGCCAGTCAACTGAAAAATGTCGGATGGAAATTCAGGGATTTTATTAATATTCAAATATAATTCTCTCAATGATTTCATTTTATTCAAATTTTTAGGAACAGCATTAAGTTCATTTTTATGAACGTCCAATACTTTTATGTTTGGTAAATCGCATATTGATTCGGGTAAAGCCGTAATTACATTATGGAACGCATAAAACCTTTGAAGATTTTTCAGTTCGCCAAAGTTGGCAGGCAAAGACTTCAATTTATTCCTATATATAAAAATTTCTTTTAAATTTGTTAATCCGACAAAACTGTTTGGCAATGAAGCCAATTGATTATTGTAAATGTACAAAACTTCGAGATTCTTGAGTTCACCGAAGTTTGAAGGCAATTCCTTTAACTCATTATGGCTAAGGTCAAGCTTTTTTAGATTCTTGAAACTTGTAATAGATGGAGGCAAAGATTTAAGCTTACTTTTAGATAAATTCAGAAATTCGACCTGTAAAGGGTCTTTCAAAGCCGTAGAAAGGTCTTTGTATTCATTTAAGGATTTATCATCTTCAATTCTCGGAGAAAGGTCCTGAGCCCGAAGAGTTAATAATAAAATAAAAAATATTATAACTTTATAAGTCATTTTAAATATCATTTCCGATTTCCTCCTGCTGCTGTTTATCATACTATCCTGTATAAATGCTTAATCCTAAACAATTCATAAAATAATCCAAAATATAGATTTTTCCAAATTAAAATTTAATTTTTATTACATATACAATTAGAAAATAATTAATTACTTATATATTATCAATAATCGTGCCTTTTGAATAAAATTAATAAATGATTGCATTTAGGAGGACTTTGCGGCATCAACAGTTGATTTTAACTTTTGGAGTCAGATTGATAATCTTTATTTTTTCTGACATAGATAATCGGATTCAAACTCAGAAACATTTTTAAATATCAGAATGAATTATCCATAAACAAAGATTTTGCCAAGAATCGGGTCGGCTTTTGAGATGGTCTTAATTTTTTCAATTGCTTCAAAATTCAGTTCAGTACCTGGAGTTAGTATTTTATGCCCCGATTCTGTAACAACTTTTCTCGAAAGAGTCATGCCTTCAAGTAAATCGGTTTTATCAACAGGTTTTTCATTTGTTTTTAATCTTCCTTCACCTGTTTCTGCTAAAAATTGTTCGAGCAGTACAACAACTTTCCAATCATATAGTCTTTTGACTTCACTTTCAAGAGTTTCGTAGGCAATTGGTAAAGTACCGCCTGATTGATTCAATAATTCCTGAAAATCAAGTACAACACGTAAAACTCTTGAACCAATCGGTATCTTCCATCCCTGCAATTTTTCAGGAATACCGCTACCGTCATAATTTTCGTAAATGTGTTCAAGTATTTCAGATATTTTTTCAAATCCTTTTAAATTAGATAATAGACTATTTGTAAAGAATGGATAACTTTCCATTACAGAATTGGGTACCATCCCCTTCCTCATTATTGGCTCAGATAACATTTTATCATTCAGGAACAGTTTTCCTATCAAGCAAATTCTCGAAGCAAAATCAATATTATTTAAAATAATCTGGTCGGTTTCTCCAATCTCCCTCGCTATCCATATCGAGGCTCTATTGATTAATTTTACAGTCTTTTCATGTTGTGGCATCCTTGATGTTTGAAAATTTTGTAAAAGCCCGAGTGTTTCCTGAAAATGTTTTTTTAATTCAAGATTTAATTCATTGATTTTATTTTCTTGCATCTTTTTTATGGCTTGCAGTCTTAAAACATGTGTTGCGGTTTTAATCCTGCCGATTAGGTCTTCAATTGTAAAAGGCTTGAATAATAATTCGTCAGCGCCGGATTGCAGAGCCTTGAAATTCAGTTCTTTATCGCCTGACGTACTAAGCAAAATACAATAAGTAGAAAATTCACTTTTATCGGTCTTTATTTTCTTGAACATTTGGGTTCCGCTGATACCGGCAAGATAAGCATCAGCTAGTACAACTGTAGGGGTTTTAATCTTATTAATAATTGACCATCCTTCAATTCCTTCATAAGCAAAATGAATTGACGAGTTCGGGAAAAATTTTACAATAAAGTTTTTTAATTTTTCGACATCCGACTCTTCACTGTCAAGTATTATAAATGATATTTTATGTTCCATTAAATAGAATGACAATAATTTATAGCAATTTTATAAAATATCAAAACAACTATTAAAATTAGTAAAATGCAAAATATAAAATAAAGAATATTATATCAACAATCTTTTTATAATTTTATGATTTTAAAGTTAGAAGATTCGTTATTCAATAATAATTGGACATAATAACAACCAATATCAAGATGTTTAATATCTAATTCAATTGAACCATTATATAGCAAAGCATGAATTATATCTTTTTCCAAAACTTTGTTCCCCAATATATCAAATAAGATAATTTTCAAATTGGGATAAGTCAAATCCTGATATATTCTGATATTCAGAACATCTTTCACAGGATTTGGATATAATAATAAAGACTGATTATTGTTGCTGTCATTTACTGCCGTATAGTCGGGAGGCGGGGTTTCGGTTAATTTATCCAATTGCCTGAGAGAAACATATTCAATAAATCCAAGTTCTTTTGCGGCACGATAACAACTATCAACATTAGCCGGAATTAGGGCATAGTCAACTGTGAAAATTGGTTTTCCTGCATTTTGAAAATGGCTTAGGTTAGTTATATATTCAAGTGTCAACCCTGCATCCTCAGGTATATCCCCAAGCTGTCCAAGCGGGTCGGCTTCGCCATCGAACCAGATATCCTCCTGTGCAACAGCATCAATAATATTAAAGTATTTTTGAGATAAGGTATCAAGTTCCGAATTTTCATCATATATTATTGCAGTTGCGTTTTGAGGAATTATCAGAAATCCAGGCTTTATATTTCTGCAATATTGGGCTATTTCATCAATGAATTTAATCATTTCATTTCTTGAGTTCAGCCCATCTGCTGATGCTACATTCATGACAGGCTCAAATTCGAAAGCTTCAACCCAGTCAAGATAAATACCGTCATAACCATCAGCCAATATCATATCGAGCATTGAAGAATCGGTACCGAACATTAGGTCCTTCCATTCCTGCCTCCAGTATTTGACGGGATAATTGCCTGTCCATCCATCCGGGTCGTTTGCCACAATCCAATCAGGATTACCAACAACCCAGCCCTGCTTCCAGTAATAACGGTAATCCTCTGCCTCGCCTATGTCAATGTAACAAACAACGATTTTATTTTCACCATTCCAGCCTTTGCTGTTTTTTAATGAATCCACATCAGCTTTATTGTTATAATTTCTCTTCCCGGTGACAGTCCTGGGATTATCAATCACAATAAGCTCGTACTTTGAGTCGGCAATCTTTTGGATGCTGTTGTTTTCGTCCTGTTCCTGAATCTGATAAGCCCAAAACCTCACATTGTTCAAAGGTTGACTATAATTTGATGAATTAGGATATAATACAATACAAAATGTAAAAAGTAGTAACTTTTTCATAAATATACCGTCAATTATTATAATAATTTTACACTTTTAATTATAATTTCTTATTGAAAGATAAAAATCAAAAAGAATATAGTAAAATTTCAAGTAATTGTAAAGTATAACATTATTAAGTGATGTTAAAAATACTTATGTTTGCTGAAACATTATTTTTTGCAAAGAGGATAATAATAATCACATTATCTAAAAATATAGCTCAAAAAGTAATTATAATATTATCCATATTTTCATTGCTATTGATTTTAACTTCATGCCCGACTATTGTAGTTAATCAGCTTGAAACTATGATTCCTAAAGATTCAATTCTAAACAAAGGATACAAACCTCTATACCTTAGAACTACAATTCCTATCGGGAAACTGACAACAATGAAAGATTCTGTTAATTTTCAGGATTCAATTCATAAATCAACAACAATCATCAAACTTGATTTACAGGAAATTGATTCGAGGGATTATCCCGAAAAAGTTGAATTAAGAGTTTCCGTTTATGATACAACAGGTTTATATATCACCGGACTTGCCCCGCCATACTTTTCTTTAAGCGGTAATTATCGCGATTATTGGAAGAGGCTGACTGACTCCTGCGCTAGTGTAGAAAATGATATTAAGGAATTTGAAGTTACAGAAATAAGAGAAAGTACAAGCGAACCTTATGCAATATGCTTTGTCCTTGACCACTCACCTTCGATGGGTGACCAAAGGGCAGAAAGATTACAGCAGGCAGTGAAGCTCGTCTGCAGTGCAATTAAAAAAGGTGATTACGTTTCTGTCGTTAAATTTTCATCTAAGATGCATGTCGAAGTACCGTTGACGGATATTAAAGAGGAGTACCGGAGCAAAATAAAAATAGACGGATTAAAAGGTAATTATGGCTCAGGAACTGCCATGTACGAAGGTGTTCTGACAGGTATAAAAGAAGTTCGGAAAGCGGAAAAAAATTATAGGAAAATAATAATTTTATTCAGTGACGGCGGTGATAACTGTTGGAAAGGAAAGATTGACCCTGTTTATACAGAAGCTAAAAATGCAGGAGTGAAAATTTATACAATTGCTTATGGTTTAACTGAAGAAATTCCACTCAGAAATCTATCAGAATTTACGGGAGGAAGGTTTTTCAGGATTTATTCGAGTAAAGAGTTTCCTTATGTTTTCAAAAGCATATATTTCACTTTGAATAATTATTATAAAATCACATATCGCCCCCCGGAGTGTGCAGGTTTGCATAAAGTTAGAGTTCATCTTAATCTTAAAGAATTAACAACTCAGGATTTATTTTCCGAAGGAACTTATGATAAATCCATTTTTACAAGCCTTGACCCAATCGGAACAATCACATTTGTCAACATTGAATTCGATTTCGGGAAGTCAACAATAAAGCCCGAATCAATGCCTTTGATTGAACAAATGACAAAAGAATTGAAAGAACATGAAAGCATTGAAATAAAAATTTCAGGCCACACAGATGATGTGGGTACAGATGAATTTAATTTAAATTTATCTTTGGAGAGGGCAAAATCAGTTAAGGCTGAATTAGTCAGGCTGGGAATTACCTCAAAGAGATTGACAGTCGAAGGCCTTGGTGAATCAAAACCTCTTGTTTTTAACGACAGTGAAGAAAACAGAAGAAAGAATCGCAGAACAGAATTTACAATTACTGAGAGATAACAATGTTAAAATCTATTGTAATAATCCTCTTCCTGTTTTCAATGGCACAGTTTTCTTTTTGTCAAATTTTTACTGATACAGTAAGGGGTGAAGTCGGCGATGAGGTATTCATCAACATAAATGTTCCCGATTCTATATCTTCTATTGGAATAAATAGTATGAGCGGAAAATTTTTAATTTCAAACTCTACTGTATTTTATCCTGATTCAATAAGCAATGTCAGCAATTATTCCTTAATGAAAGATAGCATATTTAATAACTTCGATACAGTATGGTATTTTAATATTGAATTTTATAATATCATTGATTCAACCGCAGATATTATATTCAGATTAAATGGTGAAGCACTTGCGGGTACGGATTCGGTTTGCATTTTAAAGTTCAGAAATGTAAAATTAAATGATATTGATATAAATGACTTCGATGCCGTTGTGATTACACATACAAGCGGAACGCCGCTTCCTTATATCAGGTTTGCAAAGTTAGACAAAAACTATCCGAATCCTGTTCCGGGAGGCAGTTCGACAAAATGGCATTATATCATTGATAAGCCTTCTATTGTTGAATTTTATATCCTGGATTACAGAGCAAAAGAAACTTTTTTAATTAATCTCGGTGAACAATCAACAGGAATACACGAATATGTTTTTACTCCTGATATGGGCTTCTCATCAGGTTTGTACTGGATGAAACTTAGAACTAATACGGGTGAATCAGTCGTACCTTTTATTATAGCAAAATGAATTATATGAAACAAAAACTGATTTTCATATTGTTCTTCTTAATTTTATTTACTAACAATTGTTTGGTAAATGCTCGGGATGAAATACCGACTGATTCGACATTAAACCTCGAAGAACTGAACCCTGACGAATTTGTTTATACACCCGATTATGAAATTCATGCTTCTTACGGATGGTTCCCCGTTCCTGTTGATAATTATTTTAACATTGCATTTGAATATATGTTCGGCGATGTGTCAGACCTTGCCTCGCGGATAAGTCCATCGGGATTTGTGAAAACGAAATTTCCCTACACAGGAAATAATCCCCTATCAGGTGATGAAAGGGAAATCAAGCGTGCTTATGAAAATTTAGAAGTCGAGGAGGAGGAATATCCTGAAACTGATAATTGGAGCATTGGGTTTCATGCTTTATTCAACACAAAACTACCAGTGTTATTTCGCATCCATACTACTCTATCATTCAATGAAGGCATGTTATTTTCGCTTGATGAGACCAAAAGCTATCTGAATTACAATGGCAATAAAAATCAATTTAAGGAGGCAAGTATTGTCTATCAGGATGAAATCATGTTTAATGCAGGGATTAATTGCCTCATTCCATTTTATGGAGCTTTTGCCAAACTTGAAGTACCGATACAAACATATTATTACCTGTCATTTGGTATAAATTTCGGATATCCCATTTCAAGCCGTACAACTCAGTATTCCCAAATCGTGGATGCTAAAGATTTTCTCAGGTATAACAACGGTCAGGACACTGTACATCTTATTAATGAAAAAACACTTGGTGATTTGAATTATTCCCGCTATCATGCTAATGTAGGCTTAGGATTTGAATTTGATGTTGCAAGGATTGGTTTTGGAATGGAATTTTATGTTTCAGTGCCGCTCAATTCAGTAGTCAAAGATGCACTCTGGAAACAATATATTTATGGCTTGAAAATGAATATCAATTTCTTAGGATTCTTCGATTTGTAAAAACAGTACTATGATTAATATAATCCCCCTTTGATAAAGGGGGAAATAAGGTTAAAATTTACTTAATCAAATTGATTATTGTCTGAAGTATGTAGTGCCATCCAGAACCACCTGCCACCTGCCTTCAAGTTCCTGAGGCGGCTGATTTATTATCAGAGTGGGCCCTAATCCAATAGCTTTTATTGAAATCGAGTTCTTATCGGGAAATTCAACCGAACCGCCGCTTATAGTAGTGTTTCCTACCTTAGCATTTCCTTCGCCATTGGCACGAATAACAATTGTATCCTGTGTCCCGGAAATCCAGGTGCCTACATAGTCCTTCTTATCCGGCGGCAGT
>JAKAKE010000100.1 GCA_021824625.1 Bacteroidota bacterium
AAAAGCTGATAATAACGTTTGTCGGTCATGTCATGTTGGATTCTACAAAAAACCCACGACTGGATTTATCACAGAGAAAAGTCCATTTACAAAAGCAAAAGGAACAAATATTAAAAGGCATCCGCAATTTTATGAGTTACAAAAAAGTTCAGCTCATAAAACTCTTAATTGTGCTAATTGTCACTCCAATGTACATTCTTATCCCGGTCAGAAATATGACTGGCAAGTTGATGGTGATGTAAAATGCCAGACTTGTCACACAATGTTGAATCATTATCCACAACATAAAACCGTAGATTGTATTTCCTGCCATGCAACTGGTTTTGGAAGATCTGCCGGTTTGGGAACTGATGTTCATGATGTATTCAGATCGCCTGAAAATAATAGAGTCAGACCGTTTGCTGTAAAATATAATGAGGGGTTAAGCTGGTATCCACATAATATCGAGAAACCTAATGCAACAACATCATGTGCCGCAAAGTGTCATTATGAGGGTAATTTAATTGGTGCACGTATAATTGTGAAAGTTGAGAATGAAAAGTTATTACCAACAGTTTTTGCACTTGAGCAAAATTACCCAAATCCTTTCAATCCGTCAACTACAATAAAATATTCGATACCTGCTGTCATGGTGAGCTCGTCGAACCATGACGTCACTCTTCGACAAGCTCAGAGTGACAATATTGTAACACTCAAAGTTTATGATATTCTTGGTAAAGAAGTAGCAACACTTGTAAATGAACGACAACCTGCGGGAAATTATGAAGTAAAGTTTGATGGAAGTAATCTTTCAAGCGGAGTGTATTTCTATCGTTTGCAAAGTGGCAATCCCGACAAATCGGGACAAGCTTTTGTGCAAACACGAAAATTTATTTTGATGAAGTAATTTTTATAGTCGAGCAAGCTCGACCCCTACATGAATAATAATAAAATTGTAGGGTCAGAGCTTGCTCTGACCGATAAACAACGCAGATAAAATATTCAATACCTGCTGTCATGGTTCGACAGTCCCGACAAAGTCGGGATCACCATGACAATGTCACCCTGAGCCTGCCTGCCGGTCAGGTAGGTTCGTCCCTTACAAAAATATTAATTGTAATTTGCTGAAATAATCCTTAAAAATTAATGCTCGAACTGAGATGCCACCATCTTTCTCTGCCCATCCAGACAATTGCGGATTTTGAATCATGTGTCTGTCCATCATAAGCATCAATTACATAATCTTTTTTGTTGAGCATATTAAAAATGCTGAAATTAATTTCAAGTTCTTTAACTAAACTTCCATTAAGAAATATTTTAAAACCTGTGTGCATATTAACTAAAAAATAATCGGGAATTTTCCACGAGTTTACAGGAATATTATTTGCCGGATTTCTGAAATTCGGATTGAACTGTGAATAATGATTTCCGTAAAAACTTAAAACCGGATTAATAAAAAATTCAGAATTTGTGCTTGGGTTAAATTTATAATTTGCTTCAGCCATCGCATTCATCATCGGGAAACCACCAACGAATGTATCTTTAATAAAAGACTGAACATGAACTTGCTGAGTCGGATCTGACTCTGGAGAAACAATACTGTTAATATTGTTTGTCCATTTGTTAATACTAATTCCAACAGATGAATTAATGTAGAGGTTATCAGAAAAATTTTGCCTTGCTTCGAATTCAATTCCCTGATGCAATGCTTCGCCACCAGAAATATTTATAAAGAAAAATTGTCCCGTGTTTTGATCTTGTATAGTTTTACTGAATGCTTTGTCTTTCCAACTTGTTCTGAAAAGATTTAGTTTAATTATAGTTGAAGCAGAAACAAAATTATAACCCAGTTCTGTATCAAAAATCTTTTCATTGATAATGTTTTGATAAAGATGATTATTGTAATCAAAAACATTCTGAGAAAGTGGTGGCTTGGTAAAATAACCGATGTTGAAATAAATATTGCTATTTCCAAAATCAAAATTGAATCCAGATTTAATTGTATAACTGAAAATGCTTTTCCAGTCTGTTTCTCTTTTAGGGTCATCATTTTTGTAATTGAAATAATCAATCCGTTTATATGCAGTATTCGAGAAACTGAAATTAAGATAGTTCGTTAGCAGTCCGTATGTATATTCTGAATTAAGAAACAAACCAAATTGACGTGTAAAACTATCTGCATTGTAATCAACTTTGTCGCCGATAAACAATAAATCGTTAGGATTTCTGTTGACATCACTACTTCCGATTGTGTAATCGCCGCCAAGCAGATTTTCAATCTTTCTGTAATTTTCTGCAGAATAATATTTGAAGTCAGCACCGCCAGTGAAAAAGAAATCATTAATTTTATATTGCAAACTTGAGATAAATCCACTCCAGTAATGTTTATGAACAGTAAATCTCAAAGCATTTTTGGTGTAATGTAAAGTAGGTGAAAATGTGCTGTCAATATTGGCTGAATTGAAATTATACTCAGAATCAAAATCAATTAATCCAGTGCTTGTATGTTTATAATCAACCCATGGTGGAACAGTACCGCCGCCTTCACCATACGAATAATATAAGATATTGTTCTGGATTAAATCATTTGAAATTTTCCATTGATGTGTTAGACTGATTGTTGGCTTATGAAAAACATTATCACGAAGATTTAATGGCTTGCCATTTAAGTAGCCCCAGTCTGAATTAAATCTTGAACCGTGAGTTTTCCAGAAATTTATTGACTGCATTGTCAATCGCTGTCCGTGAGATTGC
>JAKAKE010000227.1 GCA_021824625.1 Bacteroidota bacterium
AAATTGGAAGAATCAAGTATCTACATGAATGGTAAACCAATTCAAATAGGCTGGTATAACAATAAGTTTGTATCAAATATTGATATTTATTCAAAAGGACAAAATTATGATGGAAGATGTCAATTTGAATGGCGTTCAGGTATAAAACATGATTGTGTTAAAGTTCTTGAACTAAAAAAAATAAATGGAATTTATTCAAATGGATTGAGTGAACAATTTGAGATTGAGGAGGATTTAGTATATAGGTACTTAAAAGGTTCTCAACTAAAGAAAAAAATAATAAATTCATCTAATCTTTTTACTATTATTACTCAGGCAAAAATAAATGAAGGCACTGATATAATATTTGAAAAATTTCCTAAGACTTATAAATATTTGTATAATCATCAGAATCTCTTTGAAAATAGAAAATCATCTATTTATAAAAACAAACCTAAATTCTCAATTTTTGGTATTGGCGATTATAGTTTCAAACCATACAAAATAGCAATTGCTGGATTGTACAAGGAATTTAATATATCGTTAATTATCCCTGATGAAAATAACAAACCGATAATGCTGGATGATACTTGTTATTTCTTAGGTTTCGATATTCTTGAATTTGCTTTAATTGCTTTTTCGATGATGAATAATGAGAAATTTATTAAGTTTATTGATTCAATTACATTTAATGATATTAAGAGAAAATATACTAAGGACATATTGATGAGAATTGACTTTTTTGAGATATCACAATCTTTAACATATAATGACATTAAAAATATAATTGAACTTATTACCCCAAAATACTCGGATATAATAAGTGAAAAATCATGGATTGATTTTGTAAACTCGATAAAAAAAGCAGATAGTAAGTTAGTATTATACTAAATTAAACTACTTTCTGTTTCAGATTTACCGAACAAATTTTGATATAAAGCTAAAATAAATTCATTTTCATTTCCATGCTGAACTATTAACCGTGCTATATTATTCGAATAATTTAATTCATAATCAAGAATAATATTCCTGAATATTTTAAAATTCTTATTGTTTGTAATAAATCCTAAATCATTGTCAGGATTCATTATTGTGATTACGGAACATGGTTCGTCGGTATAATTCCCAGATAATTCTTGTAATTTAATTTTGTTCGATAAGTGCTTTGGAGCAATTATTTTAATATAATCTTGATTTATAGCAAATGAGAAAATTTTGTTTTTCATTTCTTTGTCTCTCATAATAAAAGCCTCGGCTTCATCTTTTGCTTTTGTAGAAGGCAGGCTGATTCTGATAAAAGAAAGGTTTTCTTTAAGTATCATTAATGGCTGAGACAGAGGTTCTGCTCCATTATGAATGATGGTTTGATTTCTGCCGGGTTCGAATGCAGACCTGTAAATAAGCTTAATGTTTTTCTCAGAAGCATGATCAATCATAGCAGGATAAAGGAGCTTTAAGCCATTAACAGAAGCTATATATGCATCATGAAAATTCATTTCCTTAATTGGTTTTGCATCAGGAACGAGCTTTGGGTCGGCTGTTCTGAATCCATTAACATCAGTCCATATTGTCAGCTTTTTTGTGCCGAGAAGCTCTGCATAAAGTGTTGCAGTTAGATTAGAGCTTTCAATTCCCATGGTTGTTATTTCACCAAGTAAATCTTTAGCGATAAATCCCTGTGTTAATACAATAGAATTTTTATTTAATGCAGGCTTCAGCAAGGTTTCGACATTTGCTTTTGTTTCCGGAATAAGAGGATTTGCATTGCCGAAATTGGTATCGCTGACTATCAGCGAAGTTGAATCAATACATTCATGTTTATAACCTTTTTCAATCAGGTACTGATTAACAGTATGTAAGGAGAAATATTCTCCATAGCTGAGAATTGCATCTAATGTTCTTGGAGTTAATTCTCTTGTTATCGACAGCCCTCTTATATACTTAAGTATTTCCTTCTGTCCTTTATGAAAAATGCTTTTTAGATTTGATAAATGGAGTTTATTTGAAATTAAACTTTCTGAAAATTTTGTAAGTTCATTAACAATTCCTGATATTATTTTTTCAGCCTCCTTCTCATTTCCCGATTCGGCAATCCTTGCCGCAGATTCCAACTGGCGGGTTTCCGAAGAAAATGCCGAAATAACAATAAGCAATGGCTTTGATGTATGATTCTCAATAATATCGAGCATACTTTCAAAACCACCGCTTTTACCCAAAACGGCACCGCCTATTTTGATTACTTCCATGAAATAATTCTTATTTGTTCAATATAGATAATGCAAAGTTAACAGGACAAAACTTGCAATCAATAAAAAATATTAAAATTTGATTCAATTTATTGCATTATTTATTAATCTAAACCGTTGACTTATGTTTTGAATTAACTAATAATTGTAACTTTATCCTTGTTTGAGTTGTCTTAGTAAATAAGGCGATTGCAATATAGAGAAATAATTAATTGTGAATCAGTTGAAGGCAAAACGAATAATTGCATATATTATATCTTTCCTGTTCCTGATAAGTTCATCTTATGCTAACTTAGTGCTTGAACTCGATAATATTTCATCCGGTAAACTGGATGCATCGAAATTCCCTGTCCTGCATGTGAGATTGAAAGCGATAAAAGACGGAGTCCCTGTAGCTCTTCAAAATATTAATATTGTAATTATTCAAAATCATAGAACGACAAAACCATTTAAAACCATACCTTACGGAAATGATTGGTATGATGTTTATTGGTATTTTATAATAGAAGGCTCGATTAGTATAATTTGTGTTAATAACAATGAATCAAGTATAATTACCATGCCGGGAAGTTTGAATAATATGCCAAAACTGAATGTCAGGTCAATTGATGATGAAGAAAGTCCTGAAATGAATTTTGGCAATATAATCCCCGGAGATAGTTCAACAAGAATCGTTAATATTTATGCTTTGATTGGAGAGCATGATTCAACGGGAAGAGAGTTAACACTCAGAGTGGATTCTATTAAAACATTTAAAAAAGAGTTCAAAAGCGAATGGATGGGAAATGTAAGAAGTAAAGAACCTCCGCCTTTAGACTTGCTTCCTATATTCAGATATAAGGCGAGCCTGACATATTATCCCGAGAAAAACGGATACATAAGAGATAAATTTAAAGTATATTACGAAAGTGGTTTGGCAGAGCAAGTGAATTTAGTTGGTGGAACTTTTAATATACCAAAGGTTAATTATATAAAAATTGTACGACCGAACGGAGGTGAAGAATTAACACCCTGCCAAAAGTACCAAATTAAATGGATGAGATACAGTCCTGGAATTCAAACAAATATTGAGTTAAGTACTGATAGCGGTAAAGCCTGGTCATTAATAGGAACATCTATGGATTCCACTTTTGAGTGGACCGTTCCTAACGCAGCAACCGTTAATGCAAGAATCAGAGTAAAACAGGACCTTACATATACTAATCCTATCCTGCTGACAAAGGACCATGTGCCAACTAATAGGATAGCACATAGTTTCAACGGATATAAGCTGCTGGATGCCAATATTGCAGGTGAAGTTCGGGAGTGGGATTTAAGGGATTACTCAGAAAAGGGTGTATATAAAATTGATAATATAAATTATCCCGGCCAGAAAATTTTTCCTTTTGGTATTGATTATATAGAGGGTGACAGCCGGTTTGCCGTTGCTTATAGATATCAGAATCAAAACCAGGATTACATAGCTTTTTTTGATACGGGGAATTTTGTACCGGTTAATGTAATACCAATTAAATCAGGATTTATTACAAAGGATATGAGGATTGACCATAATAAAAATTTTATGGCTTTTGTATCACAGTTCAGCAACCGCATATTAATTTATTCAGCGAAAGACGGAAGTATAATAAGGGAGCTTGATTTCCAATATCCCGTGTCGGCTTTTGCCTTCAATCGTGAGAAAGATATCGCTGCTGTTGCTTTGTATGGCGGAGAAATTCAACTTATTTCAACTACTGATTTTTCTGTTATTGATAGATTCGATTTTTCAGATATACCAATTATACTTGAAATTGGTTTATCACCGGATGGGAAATTCATTGCTGTTGCATGTATGGCACCCAGAAATGCTAAGTATATCAGCAACAAAAATGAAGTGCATGTTTTTGATATTCCAACAAAGCAGATTGTCAGGACATTCAGGACAACTGCAAGCGACCCCGTAGGTGTGGAGTTTAGCCCTGTATCTACTACTCTGCTCTTAGGCTCATCCTCGCAGCCTCAGTTATCGCTGTGGGATTTACCGTCTGACAGCGCTAATATAAAAATGGTGGGAAGCCTCGGTACACTTACCGACATATCATTTTCACCTGTGGGAGCTTCTGTGGCTACCGCCTCAAATTCAAGCGAGAATCTATGGATTAGAAATTTCTCATATCCTGAAGAAGACAGCAGTGATAATAATTTTTCAATTATCAAACCTGTTTTACATTCAAATACTTTTCAGACAAAGAATGAATTTATTGCAACAAGCACCGACTATACATTTAATTCCAGCTTATGCAATGTAGGGGTTGTTCCGATTCTGATAGATACAGCATATTTAAAAAACGGGTCAAATTTCAGAATGAAGAATAAATACGCGGGTGATTCCCTGTATCCGGGGGAGTGTGTTGACCTGGACTTAGTTTTTAGTCCAAGAGATACAGGTAGAGTATATGACAGTGTGGTTTTTTCGTCATGTTTGGGGGAATTTTATGCATCTTTGGAAGGTTATGGAAAAAACAGAAATATTGCATTTTATTTTGATACACTCGATTTTGGCGAAGTATGCCTTAATTATAAAGTCGAGAAGGATACTTTAGTGATTAGAAATGATGACCCGATTCCACTTGTTATTAACACTATAAAAATTATCGAATATCCATCAGCCTTCAAAGTTGAATCTTTTGTTAGTGATGATTCGTTAGCACCCGGTGAATCAATTAGAATAAAAGTTAGTTTTTCTCCAACAAAGATTGGTGAAACGTCAAAAACAATTGAAGTTTTTCATTCATGGCTTCCTAAATTCACAATAAAAAAAGCTGTTTTGAAGGGTATTGGAATCGGTACAATATATACCATTAGTCATGAAGATTTGAGATTTATACCTGAAATTCCGGACAGGCAAATAAAAATTAAGAATATGTCTGAAAATCAGATTTATTTACAAAAAGCAGATATTGTCCCAACAGGTGCATTTACAATATCAAATTCTTTTCCGATTTATTTACCACCACAAGGTGAAATAAACCTTGATGTGCATTGGGATGGTCAAACCACACCTGATGTTAAGCTCATTATAGAAGCAGGCCCGTGTATATCTGTCAAGGAGAATTCAATCGGATTGTACAGCGGCAATTCACTCTTATCAATTTCTCCTGTGAAGGCGGACCCAAGGGGCGATGCTGTTATTCCAATTAATTTTGTTAATTCTGAGAATAAACCGTACAAAGGTGTCAGGCCTTTTCAAGCTGAGTTCACTGTTAATCCGAGGATGTTTTTACCACAATCCGTTACAAGCGATTATGGCGATGCAGAGCTTATAAGAAATGAAATTATTAATGACAGAAGAATTGTTGGTATCAGTGTAAATGGAGATTACGATTTGAAGGGTGTTGTTGCTGAAGTACAAGGTATTGCCGGATTAGCTGAAACAGATACATCAAAAATTGAATTTATAAAAACATCTGCTTTCTGGGGCAAAGCTGTAAATGTGAATTTTGTTAATGGAGATTTTACATTAATAAATTTATGCGGTACGAGAAGATTTTTGCAAAACACTAATATCAGCTTTTCAATTAGCCCTAATCCTGCATCGGACAATATTGATGTAGATGTTGAAGCAGATACAAGCACGAATATAAACATTGATTTAATTAATTACCTTGGGTACAGGGAAGGGAATTTATTTTCAGGTGATGTTCAAAAGGGTGTGAATAAGTTAAGGCTGAACATTGCAGGAATAGGAAACGGTTCATATTATTTACAAATTAAATCGGCAGGTTCTCAGCTTATTCAGCCGTTCATAATTGTCAGGTGATTTAAATAATGATAAAAAGTGTTTGTGATTTAAGATTTTGTAAATGGTTGTCTGTCGCTACTGTACTACTTATGTTTCTTTCTTCATATTTATTTTCACAAAAAGTTCAATCCGGTTTATTTTTTTCTGCCGGAGTTGGCACCAATCTGAATTTCCATTCTGCCGAGTTTAAAAGTATCCCATCGGGTGAGGCTTGCTGTCAGGGTTTTACTAATGGATTCGGATTGGGTGAGAATTTATTTGCAGGCATTGAATATAAGTTTCCAAAAAAAATGTTTGGCAGAGAAATCGGAGTTAGGCTGAATCTTGCATATTCAAATCTTTCAGCAGATTTGACAAGAGAAGAATTCATTGGGAATATCATTACGGGAAATAATCATACACAGGGCATATCAGAGCATATCGTAGAATCCATCATTTCAATGATTATGATTGAACCACA
Organism: Bacteroidota bacterium; assembly: GCA_021824625.1. Lineage (GTDB taxonomy): Bacteria > Bacteroidota > Ignavibacteria > Kapaibacteriales > UBA2268 > XYC2-FULL-35-21. The sequence goes on from JAKAKE010000227.1 coordinate 6,467, forward strand.
ATTTATTATATTTCCGTTGCAAGAAATTCCGATTAGTACATTTGCAGGATTTCAATTCGGAATCCCTCTTTCAATGAATTACATGCAGGAAGAAAGGCTCATCAGTCCTGACTTTGGAACGTATGAGAACGGACTGACTGTCAGAAATCATTCAGATGGCGAAATACCGCTTCCAACATCACTTTATTTTGCATTATCAATCGGTGCAAGATATGAACTTTATAAATTTGGGAATTTTTCTATTTTACCGGAATTGAAATTTAACCTGGGTTTAACAAATTTAACAACTAATCTGGATTGGAAACCATCATCATTAACACTATCTGCCGTTTTGCAATATAATCCTTCAGTATCCGAAACAATACCACCGGCTCAGCCGCCGCCACCGGTTATTCTGCCTCCTCCGCAACCTGAAGCACCGGAATTAGTTCTTAAGGCTTATTATAAAGGGACTGAAATTCATAATGGAGAAACTATTAATGTCAATGTAAGAGATACACTTTTTGTAACAAGTTATTTAGTTTCTCCAATTATCTTTTTCAGGGAAAATGAATCTGAAATAAATGAGAATGGTAAATCACCTGAAACCCAGGAAGAGGCTCTGATTCTAAGCATCAAGGCAGTAAAAAAATATTTGGAGAATAATCCGGATGCAAATGTTACAATAATTTCATCTTCGCTTGAAAACGAACATCAAGATGTTACCAGGCATCGGGTTGATGATGTTATTGAAAAATTAGATGTTGATAAAAATAGAATTAAACAGAAAAACTTTATAAAAAATAATAATTTAAAATATCCTGAATTATCGGATGAAAACAGGTTTATTAAATTTGATTTGGGTAATAATAAGCAGGGATTGATTGTATTTGGTGATACAATTGTAAAATCTGCTTTAGATAAAATTGATATTGAAATTGACCCGATTATAAAGTCTAATGATGAATATGATTTTAACGGTCAAATTATTATTGATGATGATAACAAAATAAGTCTGAATAAAGGAAAGCAGATATATACCCTTAATGATGTACTTAAATCAGAGAAATTAAAATTAGGTTTACCGATACAAATTGACGGAAAAGTAAAAGATAAGAGTTCGCAGGAAGCATCAGCAGAATTAAGTCTGAATCTGAAAGCTGAACCAATAGGAAAAGTTGTTATTGAAAATTCTGTAAATAAAGATGGAACTAACTTTACAGAATATATTCTTGGTTTCTGTGAATTCGGTAAAGCTGATTTTTACAGCATAAATCAACACGCAATAGATTTTACTATGAATGCTGTGAAATCAGGGAAGAAAATTGAGATTATTCCATTGACAGACAGTCTCGGTTCAGCCGATTATAATAAAAATCTTGCAATCAGGAGAGCAGAAACCGCGATTAAGCTATTATCATTAAATAAAAATAATATTAATGTAACAATACCTGATAGATTCTTCTTTTCAAATTCAACACCCGAAGGACGGCTATTGAACAGGTCTGTACTTGTGAGGATATATTGATTTATGCACTCACTTCAGGCAGGTTCTCCCAATCCGTTGTGTATTGAGGTGATTTCATATCGGATTTTGTTCCCCATGAACGTTTGATGCCTGAACTGGCATAGAATAGAGTGCGAGAGCCGAATTCGAGATTAAGTCTGTCCATCGTTTCAGTGACTTTTGCCATTTTGATTCTGTCCTCGCTATCGAATAAGCCAAGTTGGGAGCGGTCAACGGGTTCAAATCCCGTTAACATTACTCCGACTTTTTGGTACAGATAACCTTTCCTGAAAATCTGCTCCACACCTTTCATGGCATAGCTTATCATTTCTGTCGTTGAATCGGATGGGACTGGAAGATGAACCAATACTCCGTTGTGGTACTGCGGAGTTTTCTTGAATGGATTTGTTCTGAGAAATACAGTCAACATACGACATGCTGAATTTTGTGAACGCATTTTTTCTGCGGCACGCGAAGTAAATAATGAAACTGATTCTTTGATTTCTTCAATTGTCTCGACATACCTTCCGAATGAGCGGGAGCAGATGATTGCTTTTTTATCAGGAACTGCGGATTCGAGAGAAACACAAGGAATGCCTCGCAATTCATAGACAGTTCTCAATCCCATGACAGTCATGTTGTTTTTGACCCATTTGTCATTTGCCTTTGTTAAATCATAAGCAGTATTGATATTATTTTTCTTTAAAAGCTTAGTGTATTGACGCCCAACACCCCAAATATCACTGACATCTGTTATTTTTAAGTATTCATCAATTTCATTTTTATCTATTCCATAAATATTGAGTACACCATCATACTTTGGATTTTTCTTTGCAATGCGATTTGCAATTTTTGATAAGGTTTTTGTTTCAGCTATACCAACTGACACAGGTATTCCAATCCATTTTTTTACAGTTTCACGGATTTCCCTGCAATACTCAGTCAGGTTTTTTCTTTTGAATCCTTCGAGGCTTATGAATGCTTCATCAATGGAATAAATTTCTACATTAGGAGAAAATTGTTCGAGTGTAGTCATGACGCGATGAGATATGTCTCCATATAGAACATAGTTTGATGAGAAGACACTTACCTGGTGCTTTTCGACTAAATCTTTGACTTTGAATAGCGGGTCTCCCATCTTTATACCGAGGGATTTGGCTTCGTTAGAAAGAGCCACGATTATTCCGTCATTATTTGAAAGAACAATAATCGGCTTATCCCGCAACTTAGGATTGAACACACGCTCACAGGACGCATAATAGTTATTGCAATCAACTACGGCAACAGGAGGATTATTTGTTATTTTTTTTCCCACTAAAGAAAAATATTTTTAATCTTTTAAATTTATCTGATATTAATTTTAACGAAACAGTTATTTAATTATTTGTAAAGTCAAATAGTTGAAATTGTCATTTTATAAGACAATGTTTTTATTTATTTTTGTTTATATGGAAGATAATCTAAAATATGGAAAAGATTTTAAACTGAAATTTGATGGGGAAATCAACCAAATTGATGCAAATATTTTAATTAATAGCTTAATACATACAACTAATGTTATACAAGAAATAAACCGTTATTTAGATAGTGGAAAAAGAATTGAAATCAAGGTAAAAGCCCCAGAAAAGGGAAGTTTTTTAATTCATTTAAATTTAGTTGAGACTATTGATACAATTAAAAGTATATTTACAAAAGAAAATCTTGAGATCGCAGCATTAATAATTGGTTCATTAGTTGGTTTAATTGAATTAAAGAAATTTTTAAAAAGCAGAAAACCAAAGGACGTTAAGCAAGAAGAGAATATAACAACTATTACAAATCAGGATGGAAATGTTTTAGTAATTAATAATTCAATTTTTAATATTTATGATAAAAGTCCAATTGTTAAAGATGCTCTATCTCAGAACTTTGAATCAATTCAAAACGATCCATCAATCACGGGTTTTGAAATAACAGATATTCAAGAAAAGCCATACATACGAGTTAATAGAGATGAATTTGAAACTATGGCTTTGAAATCTGAAGAATTATCAGAAGGTGAGAGAGTATTAACTGAAGCAGCGACTTTAAATATAGTTAGATTATCGTTTGAAGAATCTTTAAAGTGGGATTTCTATTATAAAGGCAACAAAATTTCTGCTAAAATTAAAGACCCAAATTTTTATGAGCTAATAGATAAAGGTGAATCTTTTGCTAAAGGAGATATTCTTGAGGTTGAGTTACAAATTGTTCAAAAATGGGACGAATCTGTGAATACTTATGTGAATAAGTCTTATCATATTAATCGAATTAACAGACATCTTAAAAGGGGTGAGGAACAGAGATTTAAATTTGAAGAATAAAATTATTTTATAAAAATACTTTTTATTATAAAATCAATTCTTTTATACTTCTTTTTATCCGCCAGAGAAATTCAACTGCTTCATCCCGTTTGGAAAAAGACATTTCTATAGAAAGATTTTTCTCATTCTGCAGAAGTTTTGCATTTGGGTAAGATGGTAATATATCTAAAATAACAGGTAAAACAGTCTCCTGAATCTCGGAACTAATGTTAGTCATAAATTCTGCTGACAATTTATTTTTCTTCAAGGAAATTTTTGCAAAGCCTGACGATAGTCCGGCTATTCTCAATTTCACAGCAAATATTAACTCATTAGCCTGTGGCGGAAGAATGCCGAACCTATCCTTGAGTTCTTCCATTATTTCGTGCAATCCTTCATTGTCTCTGACATGATATAGCTTTTTATAGAAATGGAATCTTTCTGTTTCACTTGTGATGAAATCAGATGGAAGAAGGGCATCGGAATCGAGTTCGATTGTAATATCTTCATTGATAGGTAATATTTTATCTATCTTTTTAGCATCAAGAAATAAATCGCTGAATTCTTCTATTTTAAGTTCACTGACTGCTTCATCGAGTATTCTCTGGTAAAGCTCAAATCCGATTTCGTTAATATATCCACTCTGTTCGGGACCTAGCAAATTCCCGGCACCCCGGATTTCCATATCCCTCATTGCAAGCTGTAAGCCGCTGCCAAGTTCGGTAAATTCTTCTATTGCCTGAAGTCTTCGCAAAGAGTTTGATGACAGAGTTTTTATGGGAGGAATCAAAAGATAACAATAGGCTTGTGTGTTGCTTCTGCCAACCCTTCCGCGAAGCTGGTATAGTTCAGCCAAGCCGAAATTCTGGGAATTGTTTATAAACATTGTGTTTGCATTTGGAATATCAATTCCCGATTCGATTATTTTTGTTGTGAAAATGACATCACATTTTCTTTCGAGAAAATTTTCCATAATATGTTCCAGCTCGCTGGAGCGCATCTGCCCGTGAGCCACTGCCACTCTTAATGATGGCATGAGCATTTGAATATTCCTTGAAATCTTTTCAATATCCTGTATTTTATCATTCACGAAAAAGACTTGTCCTTTTCTTTCAATTTCCTTTGTTATCGCTTTCAGTATTATTTTATCGTTCCATTCAAGTATTTCGGTATAGATTGGGAGCCTGTTCCGTGGTGGCGTTTCGATAACACTCAAATCTCTTGCACCCATAAGGGAAAAATTCAGAGTTCGGGGAATGGGAGTAGCAGTCAGAGTTAATGTATCAATATTAGTTTTCAATTGGCGAAGCTTTTCTTTCGATGCAACTCCGAAACGGTGTTCTTCATCAATAACAAGTAGTCCAAGATTTCTGAATTCTACATCTTTACTTAGAAGTCTGTGTGTGCCAATCAATACATCAACCTGAGCATACTTTGTTTTTTCTACAACAACATCCTGTTCCTTTTTTGAGCGAAAGCGGGATATGACCTCGATGTTAACCGGATAACGATGTAGTCTGTCCATGAATGTCATATAATGCTGTTGTGCAAGAATTGTTGTCGGAACAAGAACAGCAACCTGCTTTCCTGCCTGAACCGCTTTGAAAGAAGCCCTGATTGCGATTTCAGTTTTACCAAATCCTACATCGCCGCATACAAGTCTGTCCATTGGAGTTTCGGATTCCATATCTTTTTTGACTTCTGTTGTCGTTTGTGCCTGGTCGGGTGTGTCGTCATAAATGAAGGATGCTTCAAATTCCTTCTGCCACATAGTATCAGCAGGGTATGATATTCCAGGCTGCCGCTTACGTTCTGCATAAAGTTTTATTAAATCACGGGCAATATCTTTTAAGCGTTTCTTTGTTTTGGCTTTTTTTCTCAGCCACTCTGTAGAGCCAAGCTTACTGAGCTTCGGAACAACGCCTTCCTGTGATGAGTATTTTTGAATTTTGTTGATGTAATTAAGATTAACATATAAAATGTCATCATCAGCAAATTGCAGTCTGACACAATCCTGAAGGCTTTCACCAAGCTTAATGGTTTTAAAGCCGTCAAACTTTCCTACACCTTTATCAATATGAACGACAAAATCCTCGATTTTCAATTGCATCAATTCTCGGAGAGATATGCCGCCCGAACTTCTCTTGCCTCTGCGAGTAGTCTGTGTTCTGAGCCTGTCAAATATTTCATGTTCTGTAAATACTGCAAGTTGAAAATCAGGAAGAAGAAATCCATGAGTGAATGACTCATTAAGCCATAAGATTGATTTTAAAGTTTCATCTTTACCTGCGAGATAGAGAGAATCCAAAAGTTCTTTATCATGGGACATTTCGATTCCATTTTCAACCAATTCCTTCAATCTCTCCAAATGTTCTTTTCCTTGTGCAGAGATTACTATTTTGGTATTTAATCCTGCAAGATTACGCAGCTCTAATGAGAAATCTTTTATTGAACCATGATATTGCTTTTGTTGAGATGAATTTACTTTTACCTCAACTTCACCAAGTTTGTTGATAGATAATTTTTGGTAACTATTAAATATATCCCAGTTATCAATAGCGGATTGTAGTGTGTCGTGATTATCCAAAACAAAAATTGTGTCATTACTCAAATATTCGAATATTGATGAATCGGCAGTGGTTCTGGATGAATGGTAAATGTTGGCTATAAATTCAATGCTCTCATGTTCTCTGATGCTTCTCTGGGATAATGGTTGAAATTCTCTTATAGATTCAATTTCATTATCCCAAAATTCGATTCGTAAAGGATTATCCCAGCCAAGAGGAAATATATCAACAATACCACCGCGAACAGCCATTTCTCCTTGGGATGAGACAAAATCAACCTTTTCGAAACCATTCATACCCAGCATATTTGAGAATTCGGAATAATCGAGAAATTGCCCTTTTTTCAGAGTGGTTCTGAATTTTGATATTTCTTCGTGTTTAGGAATGTTGATTTTAAAAATTTCAGGGGTGGATATGGCAATCGAAAAATCATTTTTTTGTAAAATGGAAAGTCCGTCTATCATCCAAATTAGCTGTTCATCTTGATTCTCAGCAGTATAATGAACTTTGTTCGATGGTTCGGATAATAGTGCTAAGACATCATCACCCATAACAAGTTGTAAATCGTGGAACCAATCTTCAGCCTCCTGAGCAGAAGGAGCAATAATAAAATAATTTCTTTTTTTCTTCAACCATAATGAAGAAATGATAAGGGATTTCAGAGAACCACTCAGGGTTTTTATTGAAATGTCCTTGTTCACAGTTTCCAACAAGCCTGATAATTCTTGAGTGATTTTCAGGTGTTCGAGGTAATCAATAATTTTATTTATTTGTGGAATATGAGTCAATTTTTCCAATTTATTATTTAATCTTCAGCTATTATTTCAACAATAGCACCAGTCTTCTGCCTGATATTGTAAGTAACAGAATTGAATTTTCTGATTTCTTTCAACATTTCTTCACGGTTAAGTTCTTTGTTTGCAAAAATCAAATACTTAATTTCTCTGCGTGTATCCCTAATCACATTGCGTACAGGAGGTTTTTCCATAATCACTCAATATTAATGTATTTTCTAAAATTGTGTTCGAATAATTTCAACTTATCATTTTTGACCCGAATATTAAAATGTACTCCTTCGTCTTTATCATCCCTCGATATGATATCAGCATTTGAATATACCTCAGAAACAAGGTCCATCGCTGTATAAGGGAGGATTAAGGATAAAGTCTTACTTTGCTCCTCAGATTTTTCCTGCATCACACTCATCAGTTTCTGT
>JAKAKE010000141.1 GCA_021824625.1 Bacteroidota bacterium
GAACATTTTTAATATCCAGATTATCTTTAGTTTTCTTATGCCATGGAACATCGCATAACCAATCAAGATAATTTCTGCTAACAGTTGCTTCCGGTGAACTTGGGGGTGTTTTCTTTAATTTATTGAATTCTTCAACCGCTTTTTCATAAATCGGTTTAGGCATTTTAGCTTTGTCAATTTTTTCTTTCAGCTTCAGAAATTCAGGAGAAGACTCTTCATCATCGCCCAATTCATCCTGTAAAATTCTAATCTGTTCCTGGATAATAAATTTTCTTTGAGTTTTCTGAATATTTTCCTGGACTTTTCCTTCAATCTCTTTTTCTATTTTCAGAATTTCAATTTCCGAGTTAAGAATTCTAATAACTTCATAAAGCTGTTCGGAAAGAGAGAATTTTTGCAGAATTTTCTGCTTGATTTCCATTGATTGATTAATATTTGCGGCGACATAAAATAATTTACGGTCAGATTCATCAATGTTTTCAAATGCATTTACAGCTTCGGGAGGAATGGCTTTATTTGATTTAACATATTCCTTAAAGAGTGTGGTAAGCTGCCTCATCAAAGCTTTTATTTCTCGGGGATTATCTTCAATCGGAGTAATTACTTCAACCTTCGCTTCAAAAAAATTTGTTCTTTCTGTAAAAGAAATAATTTTACCCTGAATAATGCCATCAACAAGAATTTTTAAGAGTCCGTTTGGAAGTTTTAATATCTGGATAATTTTAGCTACAGTTCCTTCAATATAAATATCATCTCGACCTGGTTCTTCAACATTTGCTCGGCGCTGGGCTGCTAGAAAAATATATTTTGAGCCGTCAAGAGCAAAATTTGCAGCCCGAATTGAAGTCTCTCTTCCAACTAAAACCGGAAATATCATGTAAGGAAATATTACATTATCCCTCAATGGTAATACAGGCAAAATATTTGGAATATTATCAATAGTTGTTACATCATTACTTGGTTTTGGATTAAGTTCATCCATCATCTTTTTGAGTACTCCGTAAATGAATTCTTTCGAAATATACCAATAAAGCTTTGGGCTATCAAGGAGTTGTTTAATCCAACCAATATTCAATTTTTGCAAAAATATGGATTGAATTCGAACGCTGATTTAATCTGAATTAGGAGAATTTGTAAAATATTTATCTTTGCATACAAAATTATTTGAGATGGAGTTGAAATGTTAGATAAAGTAATCGCAATTGCCAGGGAAGCGGGTGAAATTATTCGCGATGGATTTGGTAAAAATTTTCTGGTTGAGTACAAAACCAACGTGTCAAATCTTGTTACAGAAATAGATAAAAAATCCGAAGCAAAAATAATTGAATTTGTAAAAAAGGAATTTCCAGGTCATTCTATTCTTGCCGAAGAAAGCGGTCGTCATGATTCATCGAACGAATATTTGTGGATTATTGATCCGCTTGACGGAACAACAAACTTTGCTCATGGTCTTCCAATATTTTCAGTATCAATCGGGATTCAAAAAAACAATGAACTCATTTGCGGTGTTGTTTATGATGTTATGCGCGATGCGATGTATGCAACTGAAAAAGGGGGCGGCGCATTTTGTAATGATAGAAAGTTACATGTCAGCATTAATGATGATATCAAAAAAAGTGTACTTGTAACCGGCTTCCCTTATAATGTTCATGATAATCCTGATTTTGCTTATGAACGTTTTGTTGCATTTTTAAAAACTGCTGGAGCAATTCGCAGGCTTGGCTCAGCTGCAATTGATATGTGCTATGTAGCTGAAGGTGTTTTTGATGGTTTTTGGGAAGTTTCTCTTAATGCATGGGATATGGCTGCGGGTAAATTAATTGTTGAAGAAGCCGGCGGAATTGTTACTGACTTTGAAGGTCGACCGATGGATGTTTTTCAGAAACAAATACTGGCTACTAATGGAAAAGTCCATGAAATAATGATAGATACTTTACGGATATCATAAAATTGCATTAATTGGTTACGAAGCTGTGACCTACTTGTTAGAAGATTCAATTTGATTATGAATAACATTACAAAACCAGTTGAATCATTCACGCGTCTTATTAAACACTTTTAGAGGTTTGTTTATATCAATGAATTTTCTAATTTTCTAGAAAATCATTCTGTGGCGATTGGAAAACTAATAACTCTTATTCGCCGGTATAATTCTGCTATTCGCCGATTAATAATTGAAAGGCTATTATTAATCAAATATTTTTCACTAAAAATAAATATAGTACCTACTGAAAGATTTCACTCCAGATTTTAATATGACATAATGCTGTCATTGGAAGGTAGTAAGTTTACTGTAAATCTTTTTTAGGTATTTCTGCAAAGTATTTTTGAAACTAGAATGGAAGTTTAATGGAAACTAAAAATGCTGATTTATCATCATTAAGAATCGACAGAACAAAAAAAGATGTTAATCCGGAACAGAAACAGAAAATTATTCGGATAATTGTTACAACAGTAGTTGTTATAGGAATAATCCTCGCACTTTATTTTGCGTTCAAATCATTTACTTCACCATCAATAGAAGTAAAATTGACTACTGCCACATTGCAGTCTTCTGCACAAACTAATGCTGTTTTAACAGCAAGCGGTTATGTTGTAGCACAGCGTAAAGCAGCTGTTGCATCAAAAGGAATGGGAAGATTGGTATTTCTGGGAGTTGTAGAGGGAGATAAAGTTGGAATGAACCAGGTGATTGCCAGACT
>JAKAKE010000225.1 GCA_021824625.1 Bacteroidota bacterium
CTTGCTTAATAAAAGCAATACACATTTATACAAATATTAATGTAAAGATTTAAAAGATTTTTTGGAAGTGAAATATGGTATTTTTTGAAATTATAATCTAAACGAAAAAAAGCCTTGCTCACACAAAACTTTTTTCATTTTCTTTGCAACTATAGATTCTGAACTAAATTCAGAATGACAAACCATAGTTCGTAATTCGTAATTCGTAATTCGTAATTGATTTTGTAGCGGGGACAGGACTTGAACCTGTAACCTTCGGGTTATGAGCCCGACGAGCTACCAATTGCTCCACCCCGCGGTATTTGGACTACAAAATTACGAAATTTTCGGATATGGAAAAAATTGCTGATGTTAATTTGAAAAATCCCCCTTAGTCACCCTTTAGTAAAGAGGGAAACTTCAAAAATCATGGTTCAGGCAATTTGCGTCTTTGCGTCTCATCGGTGAAATAAGAAAACTCAGTGTAACTCGGTGCAGAACTCTGAGAAACTCTGTGAAACAAAACAATTAATTTGGGTTTAGGCTATGGATGATGAAACAAGTTCAGCCTGACAAAGCCGACAATCATAATTCCAAATCTAAAATTCGAGATTGAGAGAGATGTGATGGGCAAGCCGGCTTGAGGAGATATAGTCGGCGGAAATTGAGTAATCGAAACTTGTCTTGAATGGTAAACCTAAATCTTCTTCACGGGGTTTTAGCGAAACACCTGCACCCCAGACTGTCATCGGGAAAAGTTTGTACTTGTTCATATCGTCACCTGCGAGTGCAATTCCACCGCGAAATGCAAGCACTTCATGAACTGCGGCTTCAATTCCAAGTACTATATTGGGAGCGTTTTCATGCTGAGTTAATACTGCATCCAGACCGATAAGTACGTATCTTGTCGCGGGAATATAAATTTCCTCGATTTCACCGCTGACGGTTGAACGTGAAGTATAGGACTCGTCATTCATTCCAAATTCCATTCCTAATCCGGTCCTTACCGTGAATGGCAATATATTATATTCCTTTGAATCTGTATTCCAAGACATGAAACCGAGAACATTCTGAACAGAAGCTCCAAATGTGAACATATCCATTACATTAAATTTTGTACCTATGTCAACACCGAAACCATTTGCTTTTGTGCCTGAGCCGATAAGAGCATCGGACAGATATTTAACACCCACACCCACACTTGCAAATTCGATATTATATGCCGCACCTCCTATAATAGCAAACTGCCAGTCTGTGAAGTTCCCGATGGAATTTCCATTAACATCTCTGCCAATGAATGAACCTGTAGTGTAGTTATTAATGGCTAAACCTATACCTACATTCTCTGCAATGCTTTGTCCCCATGCAAGGGAAGAATGAGTCCTTCCAAATTCGAGAAACGAGTATGAAGAATTGAAAGATGGATTTTCCGGTAATGTGCTTAAACCTGCCGGGTTATAGAAAAGGCAAGACGGGTCATTTGAAATAGCCGAATATGCTCCAGCCATTGCAAGGGGCCTTGCACCTACATCACGTAATAGATAAGATTGAGCATATCCACCGCCAGCAGGTTGAGAAAATAAATCAGTAAAAAATATTAATGAGATAAAAACTACCGAAGCAGTTCTCAGAAATAATTTGCTATATTTTTTTGAATAACTCATTTATCTCGAAATTACAAATTTTCCAACCATTCTGAATTTTTCACTTTGGACAACACACAAATATAATCCGTTGGGAAGCTTTGCTTCAGGAATTTCATACTCTTTCGGGCAAGGGTCGTTACCGCTAATTGCCTTCCCATTCCAAACATCATAAACTTTTTTACCAAGCATATTATATACAATTATTTCAACATTCAAATCGTAATCACTCAGGTCAAGGCACACAAGCACTCTTTCTCCGTCAGAACTTTCCCTTATGCTTATGCTGTTCTTTCCGCTGTCAGCTTCAACCATTTTTCGTACAGCAGGCTTTTTTTTATCAGAATTTACAATTTCTGTGCCATTATACCCGGTAGAGTTGAGAAATATTAATTTATGAATACCTGAATTCCTGTTAGATAAAATGTAATCATGGCTATTATCATTAACCTGAGAAAATGAATGGGTTGCCAGTGTAAAAAACATTAGCATTGTTAAGGCGAATAAAAAGATTATGATTTTTGTCGGCATATAAAAAATTTTATCTTATTTCAATTTTATCTTAATGAGAAGCAAAACAATGAAAAAAATTGTAATGCCTGCTTTTTTATTGGTTAATCCTTTTTCTCAATTTCCCCTGCGAACTTATCAGCAAGGTGTGAAATCATTTCCTTACTATCATCAACCGAAGATCGAGCAGGTTGAATATTTTCCTTTGAAATGCCGAGGCTTTTTGCAACTTCTTTAAGCTTTGACATATCAGTATGAATCTCAGAATCTTCGAATTTACTTGAATCTTTTTCTTTCAGTTTCTGTTGTTCATCGAGCAGATGCAAAGCCAACTCGAGCTTAGCAGTCAGTTTGACATCTTCGGATGAATCGGACAATTTTTCCCTGTCAGCAAGAAGAATATCTTTTTTAGCAGGGTCGAGTTTTTCCGCCAGTTCATTTAATTTTTCTTCAAATGTCTGTTTAAATTCACTTGGTAACTTTTCTTCGGTTTTTAAAGTTTTATCAATTTTGGACACTACTTCAGAACTGCCGATTTTTTTATCAACTAAAGTTCCCGACTTCTGATAGGCGATAGTTGCATTGCGGGCAATAGCTGTTGGCTGATTGGTTGTTTTAAAATCCTTACCTGTTCCTGAAGGCTTTTTTCTCCTGCTCTCGACTTGTTTTTTTCTCCACCTGAAATAAGCAAAGATGAGAACAACAAATATCACAATAAACAAAACAATAAAGACAAACAACACCTTCGAAAAGCCCTCCGGCAGGAAGGATTCAAGAATTTGTGTTATTGCATCTTTTTCTGAATTATCGTTGTCTTTTGAATCGAATATTTTTTGGAATCTTTTATTATCGGTCGTATCTTTCTTTAAAGAATCTTGTTTAGCAAGGATGTCAGACGAATCCTGAATCAAAAGGAGACTGAATTCTTTCAGTAATGAATCATAATTTTTCTCAGCATCAGTTAATTCAGGATTTTCAGGAACAACAATTTCAGGAAAAGAAGTTAATCCTGTTTGTTTATAGAAAGTATCTGCTAAAATTCCGGCTTCACTCCTATAGCCATTCATTTTCATTATTTGGGATAAAGCGGCATAGGCATCCGGTATTTTTATCTGGAATTTATAAGAGAGCATAAGGTTTTCAAGTGCAGACTTTACCCTTCCCTGCCGGAGTCTTAAAAAGCCAAGAAAGACAGAAGCATCAGCATTTCCCAAAGAAACAGCCTTTTCGAGGCTTAATTCTGCTGAACTAATAATATTTGCCTCAAGTGCAAGCAATCCGGTTCTGTATTCATCCTCAGCAGGTGTAAGCTGGTCCCATCTGAAAACTTCGACCATCACAGCACGGGAATAAATCAGGGGAGCGGCAGTGTAACCACGCTTGTCTTTCAAAATGACACTAATCTCAAGATTTTTCTTGAAGCTCTGAACATAAACATCAGAGATAATTCCCGTTGCGTGTTTTTCACGAGATGAGTCGGTTACAACAGCATCCTTGAGCATTAAAACAACTTTTTGTTTGTCATCAGATAGTTTAGTTGCATAATTCTGCGGTAATTCAGAGCAGTATATAGTTGCACGGTTCAAAGGATTGATAACAACCCGCTGAATATTAATTTGGCTGTAAACTGATTGCCACTCAAAAGCAAGTGCAACTGAAACAATTAGAATGAATAATATTTTCCTGAGTGATTTCATAAACAGCAAATTCCAAAAAATCGGGCATAAGATAAAATGATTTTCTGCATTATGCCCTGTCAAATTCGTTAATTTTCAATTTCAAATCTCCAAGCACCTGGCTGTGAATCTGGCAAACCCTGCTCTCTGACACATTCAATACATTGCCAATTTCTTTGAAAGTCATATTCTCGTAATAATACAAAGTCATGACAAGCTTTTTTTTCTGAGCAAGTTTTTGCAGGTAATTAATAAGAAAAGAGAGACGTTCCTCATTTTCCATTACAATTTGTATGTTGTCCTGATTCACATCCGCAATTTCTTCGATGTAGCTCCTGTCGTCTTCGTCCATGACAGCCTGTGTTATCTCGGTCATCGTTTTAGAGGCTTTAGCGGCGGCGGCGGCGGCAAGATAAGATTTATATTCATCATTCGATACATTTAGTTTTTTCCTAATTTCCTCCGAGGATACCTCCCTGCCTTCTGATTTCCGCAGCATATCACCGGCTTGCATAAAGTCCTGTGCCTTTTTCCTCGCTGTTCTTGAAAGCCAGTCGAGCCTTCTCAATTCATCCTGAATAATTCCCTTGATACGTGGAATTGCATAAGATTCAAACTTGACTCCGCGGCTTAATTCAAATCTCTCGATAGATTCATGTAGACCGAGGATTCCAATATTTATGAAATCATCTTCATCGAGAATAGAATTATTTGGGAGATTAATTAACTGAAGAACATACTTGACAAGCCATATATAATGCATTATCAATTGATGTTTGATTTTGAGGGATTTAGTCCTGCTAAATTCTTCCCATAATTTATTCAGATTGATTTCTTCTGCCGCCATAATTAATTCAAGTACTGATTAATAAAACGATTACTCAGCATTTAGTCCCTCATCAATGACATTTTGAGTAATGAAATCATTCTCAACATTTCCCTGACCTGCAGGTTGAGGAGAAACCCCCGGAGTTCCAACTGCCGGAGGAGGTTCTCTGAAAGATATCTCATCGCGGTATCCTCCGCTGAGCTGGCTGTCCAGTCTTGCTTCTTCTTCTGCCCTTCTCAGGTCATCCTGGCGTTTTTGCTCCTTATCGGCTCTGATAGCTTCACGCAGTTTTTCCTTTTTTGCCGCTGACACAAGAAATAATACAAGCATCATTATTGCTCCAAAACCAATGTATGAAGCGGAAAAAACTATGAACGCAATCAAAAGAGATTCTCCCAAATCCTGTGATTGTCCAAAATACTTGTATATGAAAAATACGAGTCCGACAACCAGACAGGCTTTGAAAAGGAATTTAAACGGAAATTCAATAATCGAATGAATCCGCTTCATTTCTTTTTGTTCCCTTTTTTTTCGCCGCTGGACACGTTCTTTGTATTTTTTCTCAAATTCTTTTTTCTTTTCTTCTTCGCCTTTTGGGGGCTTCCCTTTGGCTTCGTCTTTTGCCATATAATCACCACAATTTATTTTATTTAATATATTCTAATTTTTCCTTATATAAAAATTTTATTTACCATTTTGAAAAACCGAACAATAATCTTTAATCTTCCCGGATAAAACTTTTAATGAAACAGCAGCCTCTGAATCATCATTAGTGAGCATATAAAGTTCCTGGTTGAGAATGGACAGCTTAACAGCCCTGTCATAAGGTATATATCCAATCACATCAAGATTTATATTCAGGAATTTATTTGCGGCAAGGTTCAACTTAGCTGTTATATCATCGGCATCCTCACCGTCAATCACATTATTCACGAGCAGGTGAATTTTATTTCTCTCGATGAAACCCAAAAGTATTTTAATTAAACCATAAGCATCGAGTAAGGAAGTCGGTTCATCGGTTACTACAACACAAATCAAATCGGCAATATTACAGCATTGAAATACATCTTCTGTATCAGAAGCAGGAGTATCAATGATTATAACATCAAACTTTGTGGACTGCAAAATATCAATATAGACATCCAATATTTCCGATGATTTAAGAACATGATTTTTTCCTGTTGCAAAATGGTCGGCAAGAATAAATAATTTATCAGTGATTCCATAGATAGCTGATTCAACTTTCATCCTGCCGGAATAAACCTCTTTTAATCTCACCGGAGGCTCTACACCAAACAGAATATGCTGATTCGGGTAGTGCATGTTTGCATCCCAAACCAAAACGGATAAGGACTGCTTCGATAAAGTATAAGCCAGGTTAGCCGCACAAAAACTTTTGCCAACACCACCTTTGCCGCTGCAAACAGTGATTACAAAGGGCATTTTGAGCTGCTCTTTAAATTCTTCTTCGAGCTTATGATTATTTTGAACATCCGTTTTCATAATAGAAGAAAATTATTTGTGCCTTTCTCTGATTTATTTATAAAATTTATCAAATAATTCATCCGGCAATAATGCCTTGCTGATTGATTTCCTGCTTGCAGGTTCAATGTCCTCGGGAATTTTCTGTCCTGTTGTAAGATATGAAATTGGCATTGGATTCTCTTTCAAAGACATCACAATTTCTCCGATTGACGGAGCCTCATCCAACTTTGTTAGAATTAAAGAATCCGGATTCAGAGCACCAAATTCAGTTATTGATTTAGAAAATGAAGAACCGCTCATTGTAGCACTTTGAACAAGATAAATATTTTCCGGTTTACATTCTTTTAACAACAAAGCAACGTTTTCTAATCCCGAATTGTTCAATGGGCTGAATCCTGCTGTGTCAATAAAAATGAAATCCCTGTTATGCTCTTTTTCGATTATACTTTTTAATTCATCTGCTGTGTTAACAGTGATGTAAGATAGTGAACCGATTGAAGCAAGAGACTGCAACTGTTCAACACCTCCAACTTTGTGAGAATCTGCCGATATAATAAGAACATCTGATTTCAATAATAGTTTACTGACAAGTGCAAGCTTTATTAGACAAGTGGTTTTTCCGCTGCCTGTCGGGCCGACAAAAGCAGAGACAACTCTTTTATTTTTGCCTTTAACAGGTTCTTTAATCAATATATGCTCAGTGGCAAGAATTCTTGCTTCGGACAATGCTTCCTCAAATGAGTTAATATTAGCTCTTGCAGAAAGAGAAGAAGCAATCTTTAATGAAAATTCCTCAGATAATTCGGATTTTCTCAGACACAAATAAACGTCCTTAAAGATATCAGACAGAACACTGCTATGAATGTATTTGACACTATCGGATATTTCTGCAACCATTGATTTTAACGAATTCAATTCATCATAAATTTGAGTAGCGGCTCTCATAAATTTATTTTCTCCTCTTTCAATTGCATATTTAGAAACATAAGGTATTTCTGATAATTTTTGATTAGTTTTTTTTGCCGGTTTTCTAATAGATTTCAATGGCGAATCGTCAATCGCGGCTACAATTTCTACAGCAGCAATTCCTTGACCATCCGGTTTTTTTATTGTCCTGCTTGAAAGTATAACGGCATCTTCACCAAGCTCCTGAAGAATTTTAGCCTTTCCATCTTTCAGATTACGTGATATAAACTTTTTTATTCTCATCTTAACTTAATGATTTATCATATAATTAATAATACAATATTCCTATTTTAGAATATAATTTAATAAAAAATACTAATAACATTAATTATAATAGTAAAAATTATGCCAATAAGCATTATTCAAAATTTGGTGAAACCAAAAAACCAAGAAAAAATAATAAATAACGAAGCCGTCAAATTTAAATATCATTTATAATTAATTTTATTAAATTGCTAAATTATCTAATAAAAAAATTAACAAATAATATGGTTTTTGCATGACAATTTATATAATCGTTCTTTTAGCATATCTGACAGGACTAACCATCTTTAATTTTTATAAAGCAAAAAGCGTTAAAACCCAGGATGACATGATGGTTGCCGGAAGGAGCCTCGGAGTAACCAAAATGGTGTTCACTCTTGTCTGCACATGGATAGGTTCGGGTACATTCATCGCCGGAGCTGAATTTGCATACAGGGCAGGGTGGAGTTCGCTCTGGATGCCTGCAGGAGCATGGGTTGGAATATTTATTATTTATTTCCTTGCAGGAAAAATAAGGACATTCGGACAATACACAATTGGCGACATACTTGAGGTTAGATACGGAAGATTTGCAAGACTATTCGGTGCAATTGCACTTGTCATTGCATTTACGACAATAGTTTCATACCAATTCAGAGCAGGAGGTTATATATTGAATGTCATAACTGACGGTGCAGTAAGCGTTGCTCTTGGACAGTCAATTACCGCCGCATTTGTCATACTTTTCACTGCAATAGGGGGAATGATTGCAGTGGCACATACGGATTTACCGAATGGAATCATCATAGTTCTTGCCTGTATCATTTCAGTTCCTTTTGTCATTATTAGTGCAGGAGGATTAGGTGCTCCTGCACAAGTGCTTCCTTCTTCACATTTTGAAATGTTTTCATCGGAATTTGGAAAATATCCTGTGCTTAAAGGATTGTCATATTTTCTTGCAACGGGCTTGCTCCTTCTTGGTGTTCAGAGTATGTATCAGAAGTTTTACAGCGCAAAAACACCTGCCGATGCAAAAAAAGCTGTTGCACTATGGATTGTCGGTACCATAGTAGTTGAAACAGTAGTAGTTGTAATTGCAATTTATGCCTCTGTAAAATTCTGGAATACATCGGATTTCGACCCGGCATCAATTGTGTTACAGGCGGCAATGCATCTGGTTCCCAAACCTGTTGGAATTCTTTTACTCGCTGCTGCAGTCGTTGTTGTTATATCAACCGGAATGAATTATCTGCTCAGCCCTTCAACAAATATTATCAGGGATGTTTACCAGACTTTCATTAATCCGAATGCTGATGCAAAAAAGATGGTTGCACTTCAAAAAGTATTTATAGTAATAATTGGATTGACAGCATTTCTGATGATATTCATACCGACTTATTTTAATTTAAAAATTTCAGTACTAAAATACGCTTACTTTGCATATACTATTTACGGTGTAGCTATAACTCCTGCACTGATAGCGGCTCTTACCTGGAAAAGGGCTACAAAAGCAGGAGGATTCACAAGTATTTTATCGGGTGCAATAATGGTTATTTTGTTAGATTTGGTTATTCCCAATATCTTTCCAAACATCATGATTGGTGATGACCCTTGGGGAATACCAAGCATATATCCTGCGGCTATTGTATCAATCGGGTCCTTATTTATTGTTAGTTTTATGACACCTAAGCCCGATAAGGAAACTCTGATTAAGTTATTTCCCGAAAAAGCATGATAATATATTTTTTAATTATAATTATAATATTGATTTAAAATCATAAGGAAAAAATAATGGAAAAAGCTTTAGACAGATTATTAAGATATGTGAAGATTGATACTCAATCGAAAGAAGGAGCAGAGACAACTCCCAGCACAGAAAAGCAGTTTAATCTCGCCAAATTACTTGTGAAAGAGCTAAAGAAAATCGGTGTTAAAGATGTATCAATTGATGAGCATTGTTACGTTTATGCTTCAATTCCATCGAATGTACCTAAAACACATCCGGCTTATAACAAAGTTCCTGCAATAGGATTTCTTGCACATGTTGATACTTCTCCTGATGTAACAGGAGAAAATGTAAAACCACAGGTGATTGAAAATTATCGGGGTGGAGATTTAATTTTACCGGGTGATGAAAATATTGTAATCCGGGAATCTGAAAATAAAGGATTAACCGAATGTATGGGGCATACGATAGTAACTACTGACGGCACTACACTCCTCGGTTCCGATGATAAATCAGGTATAGCCGCAATAATGGTGATGGCTGAAACATTGATGAATAATAAAGAAATTTTGCATGGAGATGTTAAAATAGCATTCACACCGGATGAGGAAATAGGTTACGGAACAAAATATTTCGACTTAACCAAATTCGGTGCAAAATATGCCTATACTCTCGATGGTGAACTTCCCGGTGAATTAAATAAAGAAACATTCAGTGCCAATTCTGCTATCATTCACCTGACAGGAAGAGATATACATCCGGGAACAGCTAAGGACATTATGGTAAATTCAATCAGGGCGGCAGCTGATATAATTGCAAGAACTCCAAAGGATATGGCTCCCGAAACTACCGAGGATTATCAACCGTACATTCATCCTCACGTACTTGAGGGAACTGTCGGTAAATCCACTATTAAATTTTTATTCAG
This sequence comes from Bacteroidota bacterium, assembly GCA_021824625.1. Lineage (GTDB taxonomy): Bacteria > Bacteroidota > Ignavibacteria > Kapaibacteriales > UBA2268 > XYC2-FULL-35-21. Next base: position 9,986 of record JAKAKE010000225.1, read on the forward strand.
AGACTTCGATACAAATGGATTAGAACTTCAGAAAAAAATGCTTGAGAATATTATCAAAACAGTACAGCCGATGCATCCTAAAACAAAGATTGAATTGGAAATTATCGAGATGTACAGAAACATGAGAGAAAAGTTAGATGAAAATCCTCTCGTTTTGGAATGTTTATTGGAAGCCGCAGAAAAAGCAGGAGCCAAACCATACTGGAAGCCAATCCGTGGAGGAACTGACGGTTCAAGACTTACTGAAATGGGTTTACCTACACCGAACATATTCAATGGGGGACAGAACTTCCACAGCAAAACCGAATGGGTATCAATAAATGCTCTTAACCTGGCAATTGACACAGTATTAAACCTGGTTCAAATTTGGGTTGAAAAAAGTAAGTAAATAATTTGTGTTATTAAAAATAATTTTGATTGTATTGAAAAAAAACCGGAGAATGAATGGAACAGACAAGCTCAACAAGTAATTTACCAGAAAATGCATATCGTGAATTGAAACCGGGCGAAGTTTACAGGCCTGTGATGTCGCCTGAATACAAGTTCCCCGAAGTAACAGGCTGGTCGGTCTTCTGGGGATTAATCATGGCAGTGTTATTTTCAGCAGCGGCGGCTTATTCCGGTTTAAAAATCGGACAGGTGATGGAAGCGGCAATACCAATTTCCATACTTGCAGTGGGACTATCAGCAGCATTCAAGCGTAGGAAATCGCTTGGACAGAATGTAATTATCCAGTCAATAGGTGCCAGTTCAGGTGTGATAGTCGCAGGTGCCATATTTACAATTCCCGGACTTTATATATTGAAATTAAATGTTAACTTTTTCCATATTTTTCTGGCATCACTTCTTGGTGGTTTTCTTGGTATTTTATTCCTGATACCTTTCAGGAAGTATTTTGTCAGGGATATGCACGGGAAGTTTCCATTTCCCGAGGCAACGGCTACGACTGAAATTCTAATGACAGGGGAAACCGGCGGCAAACAAGCAAGCGTGTTGATAATCAGCGGCTTGTTAGGCGGTGTTTATGATTTTATCATAACATCAGTTGGATTCTGGACAGAAGCAGTTACTTCAAGAATTATACCTTTCGGAGAAACAATTGCCGAAAAAATGAAACTGGTATTCAAAATTGACACACTTTCGATGATACTCGGATTAGGATACATAGTTGGACTGAAATATGCAACAATTATATGTGCCGGTTCTTTCCTGTCATGGTTTGTATTTGTCCCTTTGCTAAACGAATTGGGGAATATCATAGCAGGCACTGGTGGAACAAATTTCTTTGCAAGTATGTCAGCCGAACAAATATTCAGGGATTATGTAAGGCACATTGGAATCGGCGGTATTGCAATGGCTGGAATTATCGGCATACTCAAATCATCGGGGATTATTGGAAGTGCCTTCACTTTAGCTTATAAAGAAATATTCCATTCAAAAAAATCGGAAGAAGAGATTGAACACAGAACACAAAAGGATTTAAAAATAACATATAATGTATTTTTCATTCTGTTAACCATCATTGCAATATTTATTTTTTTAATGGCTGGTGTTCAGCTTTCGGTCAGTAATGCAATCATATCTTTATTGACAGTAACAATTATCGCATTCCTCTTTACAACGGTTGCGGCAAATGCAATAGCAATAGTGGGTACAAATCCCGTATCGGGCATGACATTGATGACTCTGATACTTTCATCCATCATACTGACAAAAGTCGGATTGACAGGCCCAAAAGGAATGACGAGCGCCCTGATTATCGGAGGTATTGTCTGCACAGCTTTATCAATGGCGGGAGGCTTTATCACCGACCTGAAGGTTGGTTACTGGCTTGGCTCGACACCGGTTAAACAGCAATCATGGAAATTTCTTGGTACATTCGTTTCTGCCGCAACAGTTGGCGGAGTGATTTTGTTGTTAAACCATACTTACGGTTTCGGGCCTAACAGTTCGATGGCAGCACCTCAGGCAAGTGCAATGGCGGCAGTAATAGAACCATTGATGTCTGCGGAAGCTCAGGTACACTGGACTCTTTATCTTGTTGGAGCAGTTTTAGCAATCTTACTAAATGCCCTGAAAATATCTCCTCTTGCTTTTGCACTTGGCATGTATCTTCCTCAAGAACTAAATACACCTTTATTGGTTGGCGGCTTGGTTGCATATTTTATAAAATCACGCTCAAAAGACGAAGGTTTAAACAATGCGAGATTCCAGAGGGGAACTCTGATTGCATCAGGCTTTATTGCCGGCGGTGCTTTATTTGGTGTTTTTGGGGCAATAATGAAATATGTGTTTGGTATGTACCAATGGCCTGATATTTTTGAATATTATGATAGCGGCTGGCTAAAAACCGATGGTGCAATGTGGCTCTCACTCGGAATGTTTATTTTGATTATTGCATATATGACTTGGGATTCGATGAGAGGGAAACCTGAAAATAATTCTTAAGAAGATAAATCAGGGTTAGGTTATTAAATATCATTTTAATCCCGGTTAAAGTGAATTTATATAAGGTCTAATTGAAAATCTGTCATACTGAGTGGAGTCGAAGTATGACAACCTTGTTCTAATCAGTCTTCGACTACGCTCAGACTGACATAATGTGTAATTTACAATTAGACTCAATTTAAAATAATATTGTGATTAAGACTTTAGGAAGATTAACTATAGCTAAAAATGAAATGAATAGTTAATCTTCTTATAGCATTATATAATTACAAATTCAAAAATAATGCCTGTTGATGAAAGAAGGAACCAAAACATTTTTGAGATTCACAATCTCGATAGTAATTATAATTGCATCTTTATATTATGCATTTAAAGATATAAATTTCAGGGAGCTGCTGAGAATAATTGTTAATGCCGACTACTTCTGGATTATACTATCTGTACCCGTAATCACGTTGTCCCACTGGGTTCGTGCCATGCGTTGGAAAACCATGCTCGAACCTGCCCTTAAGAAAAAATCTTCATCGGTTTGGAATCTGTTTTCTGCTGTTATGATTGGCTATGCGGCTAACTGCGTTATACCACGGGGAGGGGAATTTCTGAGGCCTTATGTTTACAGCAGAAGGGAAAAAATATCTTTTACCACAACTTTTGCTACAATAATTGTTGAAAGGTTTATTGATGTAATTACTCTTGTTCTTTTATTCGGAGCTGTATTTTTATTTTTAAGTGATAAGGTAATACAGGCACTTCCAAATCTTGAACCTAATTATGTAATTGTACCAGTCAGTATAATTTTTGGAGTTCTAATATTATCGTTCTATCCTCCTTTTATCAAATTATTTCTGAGAATAATCATCAAACCAATTTCTGTAAAACTTTTTGATAAATTAAATGAAGCCTTTGAAAAATTTCTAAAAGGTTTTGCAATAATCCGAACCCCTTCTCAATACCTGAGACTTATTATCGAGTCAGTGGGAATATGGTTTCTTTATACTGTGCCTATGTTTCTGATGTTCTTTTCATTCGATTTCCAATCGAAATTCCATTTAGGTTTTAATGATGCTACAGTTCTTATTATTATATCGGGAATCGGAGCAACAATTGCTCCCACACCGGGTGCTATAGGTGTCTATCATGTATTGATACAAAATGCAATGGTTAAACTATATGGTATAAGCCCGGAAGAAGCCCTTGCTTATGCCACACTCACTCACGCAATCAACTATCTCGTTCAGGTTGGAATCGGTGGTTTGTTCTTCTTAAGGGAAAACATTAAAAAGATTCCTCAGATGGGAGAAATAACTCAAGAACTTGAAGATGTACCTAATGATGTTAATAATGGATTAAACAGCCATAACCTTAACTGATTATGGAAAAGTTATTCATAAAACGGAATCATGACAAACGAATCAAGGAAGGCCATCTCTGGA
>JAKAKE010000008.1 GCA_021824625.1 Bacteroidota bacterium
GAATTAACAAACCAAAATACTGTAAGAGCCGCAGAGAATGATTCCGTATTGGTCAGGTATAATGACTTCTATGGTATCAAAGGAAATAAATTCTTCTATTTCGGCAGCGGCACAAATCCAACTGCCGGTGTTGACCAGAACTGGTTAAGTAAATCAGAGTTTGGAAATAACTTTGCAAATGGTTCCGGTATGGTTGATGCAGTTGCTCATATTACTAATGCTTTTAATATGTCAACATTCAATCCATTACCAACAGTTAATGCACCTTTCTTAACGACTGCAAAATTCGATTACGGAAGATTAACTGACCCATTCCTCGAGAAAGTCAATTATCGTGGTGCCTTTGGAACAGAAAGATGGGATTTGGGCTGGACTGAATATGACCCGGTTAATAAAGAGTATAAAGTATCAGTACCACAACTCACATTAAAGACACCTCAAGTTAATGATAAAATCAGATATGGCAGGAGTGTGTTAGTAAGCTGGGATACAAGCAATACATATAATAAGACATTCAAATTTACATGGAGCCAGTCTCAGTCAGGTACATGGAATCAATTACCCCTGCCAAAAGGCAAGACAACTTTTAAAGATAGTACGAAAAATCAAGCTGCTGTCGGCTCTGTCCTGATTACATTTCCAAATCAACAAACTCTTTGGCTGAAGATGGAGGATGCAAATAATCCTGCATTCTCATCTATAGTGGGTCCTTTATCAGTTGTCGTATCAAACCCATCTCCCATTGATGAATATATCCAGGGAATAATTACTTCCAATAAGACTTTAACAGCAAATAAGATTTGGGGTCTTAAAGGAGTTGTATTTGTCGCCAATGGAGCAACTCTTACAATAGAACCGGGTACAATTATTATGGGAGAAGTTGGAGCTACATCAGCATTATGTATTAACCGTGGCGGTAAAATAATAGCAGACGGAACTCCCACAAAACCAATAGTATTTACAAGCGGAGTAGTTGCAGGAAGCAGAGACAGGGGAGATTGGGGCGGCTTGCTAATTATGGGTAAAGCACCGACAAATTTAGTAGAAGCGCCAATCGAAGGCGGTATTGCAGATGATGCAAGTACAAAAGTAAACGGATGGTATGGCGGTAATGACCCTAATGATAACAGCGGTATTCTTCGTTACGTCAGAATAGAATTTGCCGGAATAGCCGAATCACCTGATAATGAATTAAACGGATTAACTTTAGGTGCCGTTGGTTCGGGAACTATTATTGACCATGTACAAGTGTCGTATTCAAATGATGACAGTTTTGAATGGTTCGGTGGTACAGTCAATTGTAAACACCTGATTGCTTACAACGCAATTGATGATGATTTCGATACTGATAACGGATATAGAGGAATAATTCAATTTGGATTAGAAAAAAGATTAACAGATGTTGCCGACCAGTCCAACAGCGAAGCATTTGAGAGCGATAATGATGGTTCATCATCAGAAAAACAACCATTTACGGGTCCCTTATTCTCAAATATGACAGTAATCGGGCCGGTTCAGGATACAAGCTGGGCAAAAGGCTCAGGATTAAGCGGAACAAACACATTCCATTCAAAGTTTTTAACAGCAGCTCAGATTAGAAGAAATTCAAGGATGGGATTAGCTAATTCCGTCATACTCGGCTGGCCCGGTGGTGTTGAATTAACAAACCAAAATACTGTAAGAGCCGCAGAGAATGATTCTGTATTGGTAAGATACAATGACTTCTATGGTATCAAAGGAAATAAATTCTTTTATTTCGGCAGCGGCACAAATCCAACTGCCGGTGTTGACCAGAACTGGTTAAGTAAATCAGAGTTTGGAAATAACTTTGCAAATGGTTCCGGTATGGTTGATGCAGTTGCTCATATTACTAATGCTTTTAATATGTCATCATTCAATCCATTACCGACAGTTAATGCACCTTTCTTAACGACTGCAAAATTCGATTACGGAAGATTAACTGACCCATTCCTCGAGAAAGTCAATTATCGTGGTGCCTTTGGAACAGAAAGATGGGATTTGGGATGGACTGAATATGACCCGGTTAATAAAGAGTACAGAGTAACTGACGTTAATGAATCACCGATTTATGAACAACAAAATGTTATGATTTACCCACAACCGGCAAGTAAAATCCTGAATGTGAAAATTAATAATGTAAAAACACAAAATGCGATATTAAAAATTATTGATATTAATGGTAACGAAATAAGAAGTACCACATCTGAAAATTTATTATTTGGAAAATTATATGAATATCAAATAAACATTGAAGACATTCCAAATGGAATTTATTTGTTAGAGATTATTACAACTGATAAAATTTCCACCCAAATGATTAACGTTATAAAATAAACCTAACTCAAAGTAAGGTGTGCTATTGTTATATAGCACACCTTTTTCTTAATCCTATACCCTGAATGTTTTTTTAACTCTTTTCATTATTGCATAATGAATACTAATAGTAAATTTCTTATTATAAAATCTTAACACAATCTTAACAATTCTTTAACATTCCCTTCATACAATGATGTTAATTTTGTAAATGAATTTCTTAACACAAAATTTATTATATGTTAATTATAACTTCACATATACGGGGTAATTTTGTTTGCTGTGGTCAATTACCTCTTTATAAAATTGCAAATTCAAATTATTTCAGATTTGTTATATATAAACAAAGGGGAATTGTATGATTAAACGGACTGTGCAAAAGTTTGCATTCATTTCATTAGCTTTTATTATTATTATGTTTTATTCGGTTCAAATAACAAAAGGAGAGGATAAATCAAAGAGTGATGCCTTTGGTTTTAATGTTTTAAGTTATTTGTCCTACGAAGCAAATATTAATGATGGGGAATTGAAAGATAATCAATTTAAAGTTACCAGGGCATACTTTACGGTTAAAAAAAATGTATTCGATTGGTTAAGCTACAGAACAACTATTGATGCTTACCAGGATGAATTGGGAGATTTTAATGTTAGATTGAAGTACATATATGCAAATGTAAAATTCGGTGATTTTGCATTCTTCACCAAGCCTAATATTGAATTCGGACAGGTTCACACGGCTTGGCTGGATTTCGAGGAACATTTGAATTATTACCGTATGCAGGGAACTATGTTTATGGAAAGAGCAGGCCTTTTTAATTCTGCCGATTTTGGTTTAACAGCCGCATGTTTACTTGGTGGGGAGATGGATGATAATTATAAGAAAACAGTAAACAAAGAATATGCCGGTAAATTCGGAAGTTTTGCTTTAGGTGTTTATAATGGCAGTGGTTATCATGGCTTAGAAAAAAATACAGGAAAGACATTGCAAACAAGATTAACTATTCGTCCAGTTGCTGAAATTCTTCCCGGTCTTCAATTTTCATATCTTGGAATTTTTGGAAGTGGTAACCAAGCGAAAATTGATACATTAACTAATTGGGAGGCACCTGATTTCAATGTAAATACAGGAATGGTTTCCTATGAGCAAGAGTATTTTACAGTAACTGGCCAGTTCGAATCCGGTGAAGGTAATTATAAAGGTTCAATGATAAATTCAGAAAATTCAGCTTTAAAGCACCAGGGATATTCCGTTTTTGTCGAAGGTAAAATTGATGAAAATTTCAGGCTTATTGGCAGGTATGAACACTTCGACCCTAATACTGATAAGGAAAATGATGGTAATAACAGGGTAATAATTGGTGTTGGATATAATTTCGGCAACCAAAATATATTGATGCTTGATTTTGATAAAAAGTTTTATGATGATAAAAGCAAGGCAGACGTAAACCTTGTGAAATTGACAATGCAGGTAAATATTTAATTACTAATTAATAATTACTAATTACTAATTTTTAAGGGAAAAATATGAAAAATATTAGCTTAATGATTTTGGCCGTAATTATATTAACAGCGTGCGGTGAAAAGAAGGATATGAAATCATTGAAGGAAGGTGTAAGCGGCACTACCGAAATATTAGGTGCAGGGGCTACTTTCCCGTTTCCATTCTATTCAAAGGTTTTTGATGAGTATAATAAAATTAAAGGTGTGAAAGTTAATTACCAGGCAATCGGCTCTGGAGGCGGTATCAAGCAGCTTGTTAGTAAAACAGTTGACTTTGGTGGAACGGACGCATTCATGGATGCTCAAGAACTTGCCGAAGCAGGGAAACCAATTGTTCACATTCCTACCTGTCTTGGTGCTGATGTTATCACTTACAATTTACCCGGTAATCCCAAACTAAAATTCACAGGCGAGGTCATTGCCGATATTTTTCTTGGAAAAATAAAAAAATGGAATGATAAAAAAATTGCAGAATTGAATCCCGATGTCAAACTTCCATCTCAGAAGATTGTTGTTGTACATCGTTCCGATGGAAGTGGCACTACATTTATTTTCAGTGATTATCTAACCAAAATTTCAAAAGATTGGGAGACAAAAGTTGGTACCGGCAAATCTCTTGACTGGCCTGTCGGTTTAGGCGGAAAAGGTAATCAGGGGGTTGCAGGGCTTGTTCAACAGACACCCGGCTCTATCGGATATGTCGAACTTGTTTACTCAAAGAGCAATAATATGCCTGCCGCTTTAATAAAAAATTCATCGGGCAATTTCATAGACCCAACAATTAGTTCAGTAAGTTTGGCAGCAAATTTTGAACTGCCTGCCGACACAAGAGCATCAATTACAAATACATCATCTGCAGACGGCTATCCCATCAGTAGTTTCACCTGGATTATTTTATTTAAGGAATTAAATTATAATAACAGAGACGAAAATCATGCTAAAGAAATAGTGGATTTAATCTGGTGGCTTATTCACCAGGGGGAACAATATGCTGAACCTCTTCATTATTCACCTTTGCCTCAGCAGGCACTTTTGAAAGCTGAAACAATTCTGAAGTCAGTTACTTATAATGGGAAACCCATAAAAGAATGAGAAAATTATTTAGTGGCGATAAAATCTACAGAGGCATTTTATATGCCTCTGCTTTTTTTCTCATAGTTCTTTTATTCGGATTTTTTATAACATTTATTTTTGAATCTTCCGAATCATTATCAAAATTCGGATTCGGATTTATCACAGGAACTCAATGGGACCCTATAGATAGTCAGTTCGGTGCCTTGCCTTTTCTTATTGGAACTTTGATTACATCTTTCTTAGCTTTAATAATTTCATTTCCATTATCCTTAATGATTGCGGTATTTTTGAGCGAATACTTTCACAAGGGATTTTTCCATAACATAATAAAAACAGCCGTAGAACTGCTCGCAGGAATACCATCAATTGTATTTGGATTTTGGGGTTTGTTTGTGCTTGTACCTGTGATTAGGGATTTTCAGACAGCAATTGGAATCGAGGCTTATGGAGTTGGTATTTTCTCATCTGCTATTGTTTTATCAATAATGATTATACCTTATACTGCTTCTATATCGAGAGAAGTAATTACAATGGTACCTTCGGATGTTAAAGAAGCGGCATATTCACTTGGTGCAACAAAGTATGAAGTGATTAGAAGAATTATTTTGCCATATTCAGGTTCGGGTATTTTTGCAGGTGCATTGCTGGCTTTGGGTAGAGCATTGGGAGAGACAATGGCAGTAACAATGATAATCGGAAATTCCAACATAATGCCCACATCAATTTTTTCTCCCGGCAATACAATGGCTTCCGTTATAGCTAATGAATTTACTGAAGCTACTGACAGCACTTATTTATCTGCATTGATTGAAATAGGACTTTTGTTGTTCATTGTAACAGCTTTTATTAATTTAATAGGGAAATATATTATTAAGAAAACTGCACGGTTTAGTTAGGGAATAAGGAATAGTGAATAACGAGATAAATAATAATATTGAAGTAATATCAAATCAGAATTTTGATGTTGACTATTTTAAGGAGAAAAAAATCAATTTCAGAATTTTTAAAGATAAGTTTTTTAAATATTCAACCATAGCCGGAGCATTATTCATATCACTTTTATTAGCTTACATACTATTTTACATTGCAAGACAGGGAATCAGTTCAATCAATTGGAATTTTCTTACAGAGTTGCCAAAGCCACCCGGAGAAATCGGCGGAGGAGTTGCAAATGCTATTGTTGGAACTCTGATAATGATTTTGCTTGCATCAATCATTGCAATTCCTGTTTCAATTGCAATTGGTGTATATTTATCTGAGGACAAGCAAACAAAATTATCTTATTGGGTAAGAACAGGTTTGGAAATTTTACAGGGAATGCCCTCAATATCAATAGGTATTGTTGTGTATGTATGGGTCGTGCTTCAAATGGGCAGTTTCAGCGGCTTGTCAGGTGGTATTGCTTTAGCCATAATGATGTTGCCTGTAATTGCCAAATCAACCGAAGAAACATTGAAGATGGTGCCTTATTCGCTTAAAGAAGCATCAATGGCACTTGGTGTTCCTTATTATAAGACAATTCTGAAAGTCGTTCTTCCTTCGGGTTTAAGCGGGATATTAACCGGTATTCTCATAGCTGTTGCACGTATAGCAGGGGAGACAGCACCACTTCTTTTCACATCTTTCGGCAATCCTTTTATGAGTGCTGATGTGATGAAGCCTATGAACTCGCTCCCGCTTGTTATATTTAATTATGCGAGCAGTCCCTACAAGGAATGGCATAACCTCGCATGGGGAGCATCTTTTTTATTGGTTTTAATTATTTTAATTTTGAACATTACAGCAAAGATTATATCGAGAAAATGGAAAATCAAGTTTTAAATATAGAAAATTTCAGTTTTTATTATGGTGATTCACAAGCATTGAAAGATATCAATCTTTCAATAAATAAGAATCGTGTAACAGCAATTATGGGACCATCCGGCTGCGGTAAAACTACTTTGATTCGTGCTATCAACAGGATGCATGAACTTACAGAAAACACAAGGACTGAAGGGAGTATCAAACTATACGATGAAAATATTTATGAACTTGACCCAATCATTGTAAGACGAAGAATAGGTATGGTCTTTCAAAAACCGAATCCTTTTCCGACAATGAATATTTATGATAATGTTATAGCAGGATATAATCTGAATGGTATAAAACTGAAAAAAAGCGAAAAGGATATCATTGTTGAAGAATCTTTAAGGAAATCTGCTTTGTGGGGTGAAGTGAAAGATAATCTGTACAAAAAAGGGACATTCCTTTCAGGAGGGCAGCAGCAGAGACTATGTATAGCACGCGCATTAGCCATGAAACCGGAAATCCTATTACTTGATGAACCCACGTCTGCATTAGACCCCAAAGCAACGGCTCATATCGAAGAGCTAATCAGCGAACTGAAAAATTATGTAACTATGCTCATAGTTACTCATAATATGGGCCAGGCGGCAAGAATTTCAAATGACGCAGTTTTTTTATATCTTGGCGAGTTGATTGAACATGGAAAAACCAAAAAGTTGTTTACAACTCCTCAGGATAAAAGAACTGAGGAATATTTAACCGGAAAATTCGGTTAATTAATTGACAATTTATAATTAAAAATTGATAATGAAAAGTGTTGAATTCAAAATGGAAAATTAATTTGTTGGGGTCTAAAATTTTAAACCACTACAAATAATTAATATGAAATAATTAATATTGATAGTTGAAAATCAAAGGAGAGATTGGATGTTGGAAGACCAATTAAATAAATTAAAAGCAAAAATAGTGGGCTATGCTTTTCATGTTGAATCAATGCTAAATAAATCCATCAAAGGATTGTTGGATAAAGACAGTGATTTATTGGACGAAGTTATTAAACATGATGAAAAATCTGCAAATAAATTAGAGATGAACATTGATAAAAATTGTGTCGTTATAATTGCTCAATACAGCCCTCTTGCCGTCAACCTGAGAACCATTCTCATGATAATGAAGATGAACAATGACCTCGAAAGGATGGCTGACCATTGTGTGAACATCAGCAGGTGTGCTTTGGATCTAACTGATGAGCCAAATCAATCGAAAATTCTGACATCAATTCATATTATTTCTGAACATGTAGTGAAAATGCTGAAAGACAGTATTAATTCTTTTATTGAAAATGATATTGATTTAGCTAAGGATGTTTGCAATAGAGATAAAATTGTGGATGATTCAAAGAATAATCTTATGACTGAATTGATTGGAGTAATGTACAATGATAAATCCATGATTAATGTCTCTATGCAATTCATTGATATAACCAGAAACCTTGAACGAATTGCCGACCTTACGACAAATATTGCTGAGGATGTCGTGTTTGCCATTGACGGTGAGGTAATAAAACATCATAAAAAAGAAAAACAAATTGATAGTAATATCGAAGATAGTTCAAATGAACCGGAATAAGTAAAAAGAAAGAAATGAGTAAGATTTTCCTTAAAATTTTCAGTGGATTTTTGATTGTAATTGTTGCTTTATCAACTTTATTAATTGTTTTTACATATTATACTGTCCGTGAGCAATACCTTGACACTTTGACAAATCATCTGAAAAATTTAAATATCAGTATTAAAAGTACAGTTGAAGCAAAAGTTGAAAATAAAAATTATCGTGAGCTTGATGAATATATAAAGAAGTTAGGGAGGGAAATTCATGCAAGAATCACTGTCATACTACCTGACGGCTTAGTCGTAGCTGACGCTGAACGAGACCCTGCTAAGATGGAAAATCACGGAACCAGGACGGAAATTGCTCAAGCAATTAACAATGGATTTGGTACTTCGCTTAGATATAGTCATACAATTCAGGAAGACATGCTTTATGTCGCATTTCCAATTTATATAGATGGGAAAATTATTGCTGTTTCACGTGTAAGCATGCACACAAAAGATATTGATATTTTATATACACGGTTAAGAAACAGTATTATTACATCTTCTGTAATTTTATCATTGATTACACTTCTTGGTGTATTCTTCTTTTCTTTGAGTTTTACAAAACCGATTAAATCTTTGGCAGAAGCTTCAAAAAAATTATCCTCGGGTGATTTCGATTCAAAAATCTTTCACAAACGCAATGACGAACTTAGAGAACTTGCAGACAGCTTTAATGAAATGACTGCAAAACTCAGTTCATCATTTAAGGAAATTAAAGAGCAGAAGGAGGAACTTAGCAGTCTTATCTCGGGATTACAAGAAGGTTTCATAGTTATTGATAAACACGGAAAGATTATTTTATCGAATAAGAGTTTTAATAATCTTGTCAGTAAGGAAAATCTTATTGGAACTGATTATTGGTCTGTGCTTCAAGATTCTAAGGCATCAAAACTTATCAAACAATTAAAATCTCAATACAGAAGCATAACTAAGGAAATCCAGATTGCCGATGGATTTTATATGTGCAGCGGCAGTTATATTGAAGCAAAAGAAGAAATCATTTTGATTTTTTATAATATCACAGAAATGAAAAAACTTGAGCTTGTGAAAAAAGACTTTATTTCAAATGCTTCACACGAATTAAGAACTCCATTGACTTCTATCAAGGGGTATGTCGAGACTTTGCAGATGGAAATTGATGAAAAGCACAAGCCTTATCTTAATGTTATTGAAAAGAACACCGACAGAATTATAAGAATCATTGAAGATTTAACAATCTTGTCGGAACTCGAAGAAAAGAAACTGGAACCGGAATTCCAGGAAGTAAATCTTACAGAATTATCCAAAAATATATTGAAGTATTTTGAGCAGTCGGTTTCTGTGAAAGGTCTAAAACTTCAATTTAATTATTCAGAAAATCAGCTGCTAATCAAAGCAGACCCATTTAAGATAGAGCAGTTGCTAATCAATCTTATTGACAATGCAATCAAATATACAAACGAAGGTACAGTCGAATTAAATATCAATGAATCTGATGATAAAATAATCATTGAAGTCAAAGACACCGGAATAGGCATCATCAAAGACCAGCAGGAAAGAATATTTGAAAGATTTTATACTGTTGATAAATCCCGTTCAAAAAAGTTGGGTGGTACAGGCTTAGGCTTATCAATAGTCAAACACATAGTTCAATTGCACAACGGAGAAATTAAAGTAGAAAGTGAGTTGGGTAAGGGGACAAGATTTATAATCACATTACCGGCGGCATGAAATTTTCTATAATATATCAATAAAAGTTACTCCCGCTCCTCCCTCAACTAATGTCCCTTCCCGAAAACTAAGGTTTGATGGATGATTTGCAAGAAATTCATGTATTGCCTGTCTTAAAGCACCTGTGCCTTTTCCGTGAATGATTTGTATCGTGCTGATGTTTGACATTATGGCATTTGATATAAATTCATCTAATTTGCGTAAAGCCTCTGCGGCTCTTTCACCTCTTAAATCAATTGATGAGCTGATGTCAAATCTTATATGCTCTGAAATTGTCGTTGACTTGGTTTGCTTTGGTGCTTTGACAGGTATTAGGTTTTTTAAAGGCATTTTGAATTTCACACCATTGAAATCGCATTGTGCTGTCTGGTTTTCTGTGTATATTTCAAGAATAAAACCTGTAACATTTGAATCGGAAGACACAACATGCTCACCAACATGAAATTCATGTTTTCCTTCATCTACTTCGTATAATTTCTCAGATTCCTGAATTTTCTTCTCTATTGATTTCTTAGACTTTGCAAATGCCTGTTTTATTTCTGTTACCTGTTTCTTTTCTTCACGTATTTCCTTTATTGTATTTTCAATAAGGGCATTTGCAGAGTCAATTATTTGATAAGCCTCTTTATGGGCATTATCAATAAGTGATTGCCTTTTTTGCTTAATATCTTTCAGTTTCTCTTCGTAGTTAATTCTTATCTTTTCCGATTGTATTTTCTCGCTCTCAGCCATCATTCTTAGCTCTTCGGCTTCTGACTTGAATTTCTGCAAAATAGTTATACTTTGTTCAAGTTCTGACTGCTTTGTACCAAGGTATTTTTTTCCCCTGTTCAATACCAACTCGGGAAGTCCCAAATTTTCTGCTAATTGGAATGCATAACTATTACCGGGGACACCCTGTAAAAATTTATAAGTTGGTTTTAATTGTTTCTCGTCAAATTCAAGTGAATCGTTTTCGATTTCAGAACGTGTCAATGCATAGCTTTTTAATGATGATTGATGTGTGGTTGCAACGAAATATGAATTAACTTCAAGCAAACTGTCTAATATACCGGATGCAAGAGCTGTTCCTTCCTGAGGGTCTGTGCCTGAACCGATTTCATCAATCAGAACCAGGGCACTTTTTTCAGCATAAGAAAGTATCTTTTTTAGTTGAAGTATCTGTGAACTGAATGTACTTAGGTCATTTTGAATAGATTGATGGTCGCCAATCGCAGAAAAAATTCTTCTGAAATTCGTTTTACAATATCCCATAGGATAGATTCCGCTTAGAGCCATTGCTATGTTTAATCCGATACTTTTCAGTGCAACAGTTTTACCACCTGCATTTGGGCCTGAAATCAGATGTCCCATTCTTGACGAATCAAAATCAATTGATAAGGGAATAACTTTGCTTGTTCCTTTTGATTGAACCAAAATCGGATGCCTTATATTACTTAGGAATATCTCACTTTCTTCTGTGATAATCGGTTTCATTCCTCCGAATTTAATTGAGTATTTGGCTCTGGCATTGATCGAATCAATGTGAGCAATAATATCAACTGATGATAAAAATTGTTTGGCATCATCTCCGATTTCTGCAGTTAGATTAGTAAGTATTTTATGTATTTCTCTTTTTTCTTCATTCATTAAAAGGGCAAGTTCGTTGTTCATCTCGATAACTTCAGCAGGTTCGATAAATACAGTTGAACCCGTTTGAGACATCCCATGAATGATGCCGGTCAGGTGACGTTTGTGTTCTACCTTAACAGGGAGGACGAATCTTCCTTCCCTTAATGATACGAAGTCATCCTGGAGTAATTCTTCATCACTTACTTTCTTCAAAATAGCCTGTAATCTATGCCTAAGCATTTCGGATTTACGCCGAATTTCTTTCCTGATTCTGGCGAGTTCCTTTGTGGCATTATCTTTCACCTCGCCGGTTTCACTTATAGTATCATCTATATGTTTTTCAAGCAGCCTGTTCTCATGCAATAACTCTGTTTCTTGATTAGCTTGAGGGTATTTTTCTTTTCTATGAATAAAGAAACTTTTAATTAATCTTGATGTTGTAATGGTGGACAGAACATCAAGAATTTCCTCCGGTAATAGAATAGCATTTTGAACGAGAGATTTATAAAGCCTTTGCCTGATGTCCTTGAAACCCTCGAATGGCAGTTTTTCATCAGCCATCTGAAGACTAATTAGTTCTTCAATTAAATCATGCTCTTTTCTCAGCCAAAATGTTTCCTCGGAAGGTTTAAGCTTCCGAATAACTTCTTGTGCCGGCTCGGAAAAACAGAATTTTGAAATTGAATCGAGTATAAGAGGAAATTCAAGCTGATTTAAAGTATTGTCAATTATATTTTGTTCTTCTTCAAATAAATTTTCGGTCATAATATCTAATAAATAGAAAATTGATTTAGACTTTTTCTTTCAATAATTTTTCTGATTTAATTTTATTTATTTCCTTTTGAATTTCTGTTTTTAATTCTTTTTCTGTCGGTAAATATAACATGTATTTGGAAGCAAATAATTGTTTACTGCCTTTCAGCACAGAGTATTTGACAATTGTTTCACTTTTTTCACTACATAAAATTAAACCGATTGTCGGGTTATCGTCTTTACCTTTTTTTAAATCTTCATACATCCTTACATACATGTCCATTTGTCCTATATCCTGGTGAGTTAACTTGCCGATTTTTAAATCTATCAACACAAAACATTTTAATAAATAATTATAAAATACAAGGTCAATATAAAAATTATCATGTTCTGTAGTAATTCTTTGTTGACGCTCAACAAAAGCAAAACCTCTTCCAAGTTCTAATATAAATTCCTGAAGTTTGTCAATCAATGCTGTTTCAAAATCTTTTTCAAGATATTCAGATTTTGCTTTAAGATTCAAAAACTCGAGTATATAAGGATTTTTTATGAAATCATCGTTTTGTAATGTACTACCTGTTTTCTTTACTTCTTTTTTTACTTTCTGTTTCTTTTGGCTTGCAAGTAATCTTTCAAAGTAAAAGGTTTGGATTTGGCGTTCTAACTGTCGAGTTGACCAGCTATTTTCAATTGATTCTTTAACATAAAAATCTCTTGCCTTCTTACTTTCAACCCTCATCAATAAACGGTAATGTGTCCATGTCAATTCATTGCGTAAATCATTATTGATAACGAAACCAGATTGGCTGTTCAACACATAGCTATTTGTGTTTCTCTCGGATTGGTCACGCATCGCGTGACTTTTTGTTCTTTTTTTAGATTGTGAACGCACTGCGTTCACTTTTCCATTGAGCAACAACATAGATTGTGAACGCAGTGCGTTCACAATTGGGAAAGTTAAATAAAATTGTTTCATATAGAAAAGGTTCCTACTATCAAATCCTTTCCCATACTCATTTGTAAGTTTTACTGATAATTCATTGATTATAAAGTCTCCATAATCTGCCTTGGTTTTCCCTTTTTGTTCTTCTTCAACTATTTTTCTTCCAATATTCCAATAAGCCTGAACCATAGCGAAATTAACAGCGTTGTATGAGTAGTTACGGGCTGTTTCGATTATATATTTAATATTTTTATATAATCCCGAATCTATTATCTTATTATTTGGTCTTGATACAGATTTATTTTTACTTTTCATATTATGAATTAATCAATTCTATGATTCATTAGATGATAACATTTCACGAACAAACTGTTGAACCTTACCTCCATCTGCCTTGCCCTTTAGTTCCTTCATAACCGGACCCATCACCTTGCCAAGGTCTTTAATATCTGATGCACCAACTTCTTCTTTTATTTTCTTTATTATGTTTTTTACCTCATCATCACTCAATTGTTGAGGAAGAAATTCCTCGATTATTTTCAATTCTTGTTTCTCTTTATCAGCAAGGTCACTCCTATTTCCTTGTTCATATAATACAATTGCATCTTTTCTTTTCTTTGCATTTGAATTTAATATTTTCAAACCGTCTTCTTCGTTCAATTCTCTTCCGGCACCGCTTTTATTGAACTCGATTATTGCGGCTCGTATCGAACGAAGTGTTTCCATCCTGATTTTATCACCAGATTTGATTGAGTTTTTCAACTCCTCATTTATTTTTTCTTCAAGGTTCATAATAACTCCCAAAAAAGTTAAGATTTAATTTTTATAACGATTTATATTATCAATTCATGTTGATTTTAATACTCTTAATTTTATTTATTAGAACTGAAATTCAATAACCTGTCTTTTCAATTTATTTTATTTATTAAATACTCTGTTTTATATTCATCCAATAATGTATCAATAAGTTCTTTTACGCTGATGATTTTATCAATTCTATATGCATTTGCCCCCGCAAAAGAGAATCCTTCATCATGAATTCCCTTTTTAGCATTTATAAGTGCGAGGGCAATACAGTAAGGTGCAACTTTGAATTCACAGGTTTTCAGGCATTTCCAGGGGCATGTAAACGGTTTCCTGTAACCGTCTGTTACGTCTTCCAGAAATTGATTTTTTATTGCTCTACCGGGCAATCCAACAGGACTTTCGATTATGACAATATCCTCTTTTTTTGATTTTACATAGGTCTCTTTAAATTTAATAGAAGCATCACACTCATGAGTTGCAACAAATCTTGATGCCATTTGCACACCATTAGCTCCCAACTTTAAAAATTTATGAATATCAGCTCCGGTGAAAATTCCTCCGGCTGCAATTACTGAAATATGTTTATTAAATTGTTTCTCGAATGGTTTTAAAACAGAAATTACTTCACCCAGTAATTTTTCCAGTGTAAAGTCAGGATTCTTAATTTGTTCTATTTTAAAACCAAGATGGCCGCCCGCCAGTGGCCCTTCCACAACAATTGCATCAGGCACAAAATTATGCTCATTCACCCAATGTTGGAATAAAATCTTTGTTGCTCTTGCTGAAGATACTATTGGGACAATCTTGTTCGAATATTCCTTAAATTTATTCGGAAGGAACTTTTTTAGAATTCTAAGTGGAAGCCCTGCTCCTACAAAAATTAAATCCACTCCTTCTTCTAATGCAATTAATGTAAGTTCATCAAAGTCTGTAAGAGCTAACATAATATTTGCTCCAATTATTCCATCAGACTTTTCCCTTGCTAATTTTATTTCTTTTCTCAGAGCCCTGTGGTTTGCTTTTTTTAAATTTTTGATATAATCGGGTTCCAACATTCCAATGCCCGCTGTACCAATAACGCCAATACCGCCTTCGTTTGCTACTGCGGATGCTAATCCAGACAATGAGATTCCGACGCTCATTCCCCCCTGAATGATCGGAACTTTAACCTCTATTTCACCTATCTTTAAACTTGGTATATTTATATTATCCATTAATTATCTACTTTTAATAATTGTGTTACATCTCTTGATTTAAGCCGCATTTCAATTTAATTTAATTCTATTATAATACATTCGTGTACATTCGAAAGGAATATGCGAATAAATAAAATATTTTAAATGAAAAACCAAAAAATCAAATTTACCAAAAGAATTTGTTTAATCGAATAGTCATTCTTAAATTACAGTTAAAATATTTTCATCAAATATAATTTAAATTGTTTTTTCAAAATTGAAGAATGATTAAAAGTTTCCACCTTTTTAGAAAGGTGATTTAAAGGGGATTTAAATGGATAAAAGGGCAAAAAAGCAAACCAATAAAAAAGTAACACAACAGAAGCAGAAAGCAAAAATCACTATTGTTTCTCCTCCCCGTATTCAATTCTGGTTGATTTTACTATTCTTTATAGGTACTACATTGCTCTTTTTCTGGGACCAATTGACCTCTAAAGCATTTTTCTGGGAAGATATAACCGAACTTTGGTATCCATTTCAAACATTTGCAGCAAGGGAGTTTTCAAAAGGCGTACTTCCATTCTGGAATCCTTACATCTTTTCGGGGATGCCATTCCTTGCAGATATTGAGGTTGGATTTTTCTATCCTCTTAACAGATTATTATCATTATTTGTTGATTCTAATGGACATGTAGCCATTTGGTTCATCCAGATTGCAATTATACTGCATTTTCTTATTGCCCAGCTTGCAATGTACTCTTTATCCCGTTACTGGAAAATCAGCCATATCGGCTCGATTATAGCTTCAGTATCTTATGCTTTTTCATTAATTCTCGTTTGCCATGTGATTCACCCTATGATTCTTTTCCATTTCGCATGGTTCCCGTTTGTGCTGATGTTATTTATTAAAGGAATCGAACAGAGAAAAATCAAATATTCTATTTTATCGGCATGGTTCCTTGCTATTTCCATGCTTGCCGGCCACCCCCAGTCAACATTATACGAATCTATCATGCTGGGAATCGTTCTGTTATGGTATTATTTCTTTGCTGTGAAAAATAAAGAATTGAAAGGCAGAGCCAATATAAAATTTATTTTCTGTGGAGTTATTCCATTTATAATTTCAATCGGCATTTTTTCAATTCAGCTTTTACCATCACGTGAATTGGCATCACTTGCACAGAGGCAGAATATAACTTATGAAAAAGCAACTGAAGGTTCACTCGAAATGAAACAGATTTTCACTTCTGTCGTGCCTAATCTGTTTGGTTCGATTGACGGAAAAAGCTTCAAGGCAAGAAATTTCGATTATCATCTCGAAGATTCTGCTTATTATAACTATTGGGAAACTGCTTATTACTTCGGAATTGCCGCATTAATACTTGGTTTCATAGGTTTACTATACAGATTTAAAACAAAAGAAGGGCTTCTGTTTTTAATTGTTATCGCTTTCAGTCTTCTATATTCATTTGGAAAGAATTTCTTTTTATTCGAACTTTTTTACAAGCTTCCTTTATTTGAATATTTCAGAATGCCTGCAAGAATGATGTTCTATTTAGTTCTTATTTTCTCTGTATCGGCAGGGTTCGGATTCGATGTCCTTTGGAGCAAGCCTAAAGATTCAATTACATTCAGAAAAATCATATTGTCGTCATCAATTCCATTGCTCATTGCAGTTCTGACTGCCATAGGGGTAATGCTGGGTATTCTCAACACACCCGAACAGTTCCAGGGTGCAGTGAAAAATGCAGGACTTGTGGCTCTCGCTTTTATTGTTGCTGTTTTTGTACTGTCTGCCCTAATCAATCAGCAAATATTGAAGCCGGGTGTTGGCGGAGGTTTATTAATATTAATTGCTGTGCTTGATTTGTTTATAGCAGGTTCGCCATTCAACCGTGGACCTGACAATCCCGAAAAAGCTTACGCCATAAATGCAGAAACAAAAAAGTTATTTGTTGCCAAGCCACCAAAGGATTTATTCAGAGTATCAATCAGGCTCTACAAGGAAGGTATTATCGCCATGACACGCAACCAGGGGATGATGGATAATATTATGACTACCGACGGCTATAATCCGCTTGTTTTGAAAAGGGGAGGTGCACCTGCACCAAGACTCAAAACCGTGCATGAGCTCAACAATGTCAGGTACGCTATACTCAAGGATTCTATTTCAAATGACTATCGGTTTTTCGAGTATGGTCCCTATTTCCCGCGTGCCTGGGCTGTTCATAAAGTAATTGTCATGAATCCTAACGAAGTGTTCGATGCTATGAAAACCCGTGAGTTCGATTATAAAAATGAAGTTATTTTAGAAGAAACAACACCTTTTACTTTATCAGGTGTCAAAACCGACAGCATACCTGAAAAAGTGCAATGTATAAAATATGATAACAACAAATTTGAATACCAGGTAAGTCTCAAACAACCATCAATTGTATTTTTCAGCGAAATCTGGTATCCCGCATGGAAAGCTTATATTGACGGAAAACCAACAAAAATATATCGTGCTAATTATTGCTTCCGGGCAGTTGCAGTTCCTGCAGGTAATCACAACATAGAAATGAAATACGAATCTGACACTTTCTTTGCAGGTATGTACATATCTGTAATAACAGTACTTCTAAGTATAATTACATTTATTATTTGCCTAATTGCAGAAAGAAAGAAAGAGAAGGAGAGTTGATTTATTTTTCTCAGCAGTTTTTCAATATTCAACTTTGTGAAACACTAAGTTAAACTCTTTGAAGTTATGTGGTAAGATTATCTTTATTTTCCATTATCAATTTTCATTTCTCAATTAATATAAATACACCTTTCATAATTCGTAATTGATTTGATAAATACTTTGAATACCTTATATTTGCATTATGATTATTGATACATTTAAAATGGATAAATCGGCTTTTTCAGTCTGCTCATTCGAGGAGGCAGAAGAACAAGACAAAGCCTATTGGTTAAGTAAAACACCGCTTGAAAGATTAGCAGCTCTTGAATATATGAGGCAAATGGTATATGGCTATGACCCTGATACCGCAAGAATTCAAAGAATTCTTACAGTTGTTGAACCAACATAATGTGGATTACATTCTCCTTGGAGGATTTGCCGTGTGCTATCATGGTTATCCAAGGACAACGAATGATATTGACATTTGGATTTCTTTTAAAAAGGAAAATATAGAGAAAGTCCGTCTTGTTTTGAAGGATTTCGGATTCGGTTTACCTGAAATTTATAAGGATGAATTTTGGGAATATGGAAAAATCATTAGAATGGGACAGCCGCCTTTACGAATTGAATTGATATCTGTAGCTTCCGGAATTGAATTTGATAACTGCTTTAGTCAGTGTGTACAGGAAGAGATTGATGGTATTCCAATTAATATTATATCAATTGAACATCTTAAAATCAATAAAAAAGCAAGCGGCAGAAAAAAAGATTTGAATGACCTGGAAAATCTACCCTAAATATTTCCATAATTTCTCAATTAATATTAATGCACTTTTCATAATTCGTAATTGATTCAATCATTATCTTTAGATTTAACTTCAAACTGTACAAGAATAGGGCAGTGGTCTGAAATTTTTTCAATTTCTGATTCAGACATTGAACTGTAAAAATCATAAAGCCTGAGACTTCCGGGAATAAATCTTTTTACTGCATTTTCCGATGCAATAATGTGGTCAATTCCATTCAGTATGGGAAATTTACAGCTTTTCAAATCCTGTGTTAGAAAGCTGAGATGAGTATTTTCTGCTATTGAAGATAGTGTCGGATTAGTTACCCTATTGGGATAGTCATTAAAATCACCAAGAATAATAATATCTTTTTCTGATTTGCGTGAAAGTACTGAATCAGCCCAGTATGAAATGATATCAGCTTGTTGTTTTCTTAATTCCCTACTGTATTGTTCCAATTCGGCAGTAGAATCATACCGGGATGTAGATTTAAGATGCACGATAAGCATTATAAAATCGAAATTTCCTTTACGAACCTTGGCAATAAGTCCGGGTCTTGTTTTGTTAGGTTCGACAATCAGGGAAGTATATTCACCTTGATAAGTAATAACAATTCCTTTTTTATAAATTATGCAGGGATTCTGGTTTCCTCCATTAGTACCAATGTAAAAATCATAGCCGGGTAAATAATTTAATAATTTATTTATTGCCGCACCATTCTCAATTTCCTGCAAACCCATTATATCAGGATTTAATTGCGATATAATACCTGAAATTCTTTGATAATCCGCTTCTGTTCTTGGTTTGGTATCATCAATACCATCACCTAACCAGGCGATGTTGAATGTTGCGATAGTTATGGTATGGGGATTATTTGATGCTTTTCCTGCCTGTTCGCATGCAGAAATGAACAGAATAAGAATGAGCAATATGTTGATTATGTATTTCAATCCGATAAAATAATATTTTTTTAAAACTCAGATTATCTTTATTTGTTTTTTTAACTCAACACTTAACACTCAAAACTTAAAACTTTCAAGAATTAATTCTTAAAAAAGATTGCTTTGAAAATCATTCCTGCCATTTTAGGATTTTCTTTCAGCCGTCTTGTCGAATAACCATACCAGTCCTTGCCGAATGGGACATATACTCTCAGCCTGTGTCCCTGCGAAAGAATTTCTTTTCTTTTTTCATCCCGCACCCCAAGAAGCATTTGAAACTCGTAGTCCTCTTTTTTGAGTTTAATTTTATCAATGTATTCACGTGCATCATTAATGAGCGGGTCATCATGTGTTGCGATGCCAATATAAAGGCCATTATCAATTATTAGCCTCAATAGCTTTTTATAATTGTTTCTGACATCCTCTTTTGCCTGATATGCAATCTCCGGCGATTCTCTATAGATACCCTTGCAGAGCCTTATTGAAGGGTTATAAGGTAGCAAATCTTTTATATCATTTTCACTCCTGAAAAGATAAGCCTGTATCACAACACCTACATTATTCAAACCTTCTGCTCTCAGTCTTTTATATAGATTTAAAGTTTTTGTTGTGTAAGGTGAGTTTTCCATATCTAATCTTACGAATATATTAGACTCCGCCGCCTTTTTTATGATGAATGAAATATTATCGAATGCAAAATTTTCATCAATACCCAAGCCTAATGAAGTTGGTTTAACCGAGAGATAAGTATTAAGATTGTTTTCTTTGATTGCATCCAAAACCCTTGAACTTTCTTCCTTTTCATGTAATGCACGTTCTTTTGTCGTTACAAATTCACCGAGAACATCAACCGTAGTCATTGCACCGCCGTTTGAGAGCAGTTCCTTTGAAACCCGCACTGCATCACTTAATTCATCACCTGCTATATATTTTTTTGCCACCTGATGGATAATACCTTTCGGAACAAGAGGCATCATCTTAACAATTATCTGATTAAACATAGCTTAAAATTTTTATTAATTAATATTATAATATTCAATTTGGATTAATAATTTTCAATTCTTCATTTTGCAATTTACATTTAACTTTTTCTTTTATTATTTCAAATATTTCTTCTTTTGTTTTTGCTCCGTCAATACTGACAATACGCTCCGGTTCTTCCTTAGCAATTTGTTTGTATCCTTCGATTACTCTATGAAAAAATGAATCACCTGATTTTTCAATTTTGTCAAGTTCCCTATGATTAGACCTTTCATAAGAAATCTCAAGTGGAATATCCAAAAAGAATGTAACATCAGGTTTCACACCTGATATAGCTATCTCATTAGAAGCTTTAACAAAAGAAAGGTCAATAAGCCTGCCATACCCTTGATAGGCTGTTGTCGAATCATAAAATCTGTCAAGTATAACTATAGTACCCTTTTCGAGAGAAGGCTTAACTACTTTTTCAACTAAATCAGTTCTTGCAGATTCGAAAAGGAATAATTCACTTTGTGGAGTAAGCCTATCTTTTGAATGAAGTAGTAAATCCCGAATTTTTTCGGAAAATTCTGTTCCTCCCGGCTCTCGTAATGTAAGTACATCCTTACCAATTTCCTTCATAAGAGCCGACAGAAGCCCTATTTGAGTTGTTTTCCCACAGCCGTCTATTCCTTCAAAAGTTATAAGCATATTTCGATAATCAAGCAATAATCAAACTACAAAGTTATGATTTTTTTCAGAGATAATTGATATTGTGTAAATGAATATTTATTTGAATTGGTTATTTGATAATTAGTTTTAATGAATTAATTATTTTGAATAGTATTAACTAATTCCTTCTACAATAATAACAAACTCTCCCTTTATCGAATATTTGCTTTGTAGTTTCTGCTTATATTCTTCGAGTGTGCCCCGGATGTATTTCTGAAATACAAATTGAAAAATTAGCTAAGCAATTACTAAATCCTTTTTCGGTTTCTTGTTTAATTTAAGACTCACGAACTCGGCATATTTTACCATGGAATTAGGTATTTCCATGCCTTCTTCGAGTAACCCTTCAATATGGAATTCAAGTGCCTCTTTCATATTTTCTTCTGTACTTTTTTTTGTGTTACCAGTAGCTATGCACCCGGGTACATCCGGAGAGTATGCTGAATATCCTGTCTTTGTTTTTTCGATTATTATTAAGTATTTATTCATTACTAATTCCTGATTGTTTCATTATGCTTTTCAAGGTTCCAATGGCAATATCATCATTTATTTTGCCTGATACAGTAACCAACCCTTTTTTTTTGTTATGTTTTTATTGACGATGGCTTCCTCTAATTCTTTTTAAGTACCATCCATCTTTTTCAATGAGTCTGATTATTTCTCTTACTTTCATTAAAATATTTCAAATTTGTATTTTTGAAGTTAATGAAAATAACTAAATTTTGAAAATAAAATTAGTTAATGGTAAATTTTTTACTTTACTTATCTATGCTTCTTAATATCACCACAAACTCTCCCTTAATCGAAGATTTGCTTTGTAGTTTCTGCTTACATTCTTCGAGAGTACCTCGAATGTATTCTTCATATACTTTGCTGATTTCACGTGCTATGCAGGCTTGACGCTGTGAGCCGCAAAGTTCAATTAACTCATCAATGAGTTTCAGAATTTTATAAGGTGATTCATATAATATGGATGTGGCTTTTTGTGAAGCTACTTCCCGCATGAATGTTTTTCTTCCTTTTTTAGCGGGAGGAAAGCCATAGAAGTGAAATTCATTAACAGGCAATCCGCTGGCTACCAGTGCGGGTATAAATGCTGTTGGACCCGGAAGTGATATAATCTTGATATTATTTTCGATTGCTTTTTTAATTATTCTGTAGCCCGGGTCTGAAATGCCGGGTGTTCCTGCATTAGTAACGAGTGCCACAGACTTTCCTGACAGAACCTCATTGACAAGAATAGCCGATTTAGATTCTTCATTATGTTCGTGGTAGCTCTCAAGCTTTTTATGAGGTATATTGAGTGTTTTAAGCATTATACCTGTATGTCTTGTGTCCTCACAAGCAATTATATCGGCTGAGGAGAGGATTTTCATAGCACGGATTGTTATATCATCCAAATTCCCAATAGGAGTAGGAACTATAAATAATCCTATTTCCAAATTAGTAATTACGATTTCCAAATTCCTATTTCCCATTTCCCTTTTTCCTCAGCTTTTTAAAGAAATCTTTCAACAATTGAGAACATTCCTCTTCCAATACACCTTTTACAACTTCACACCTGTGGTTAAGCCGCTTATCTTGAACTATGTTATATAATGAGCCACAAGCTCCTGCTTTTGTGTCTGATGCTCCATATACAATTTTTTTTATTCTTGTTAATACAATGGAACCTGAACACATAGAACATGGTTCTAAAGTAACATATAAAATCGCATTTATTAAATGTTTATAATTTATATGTTTAATCGCTTTTTTTATTGCAATTTTTTCAGCATGAGCAGTTGGGTCACTTAGCTTCTCAACCTGATTATATCCTCTTCCAATAATTTCATTATTGAGAACAATAACAGCACCAATCGGAACATCTTCATACTTCGAGCATTTCTTAGCTTCCTTCAAAGCTTCTTTCATAAAGTGAGTATGTTTATTATTTTTATTCATTTTTTTTCCTTTACTGTCATGCTGAACTCGGTTCAGCATCCAGTTTTATTTGGTTTATGGATTCTGAACCAAGTTCAGAATGACAAAATCCATTTCCAAATTCCTATTTCCTATTTAAACTTTCTCAAATTCTTTGCACCTGCAATCAATGTTTCATTGCTTTTTGCAAAGCAGAGGCGAAGCATTGATTTTCCTTCATCTGATTTTCCATAAAATACTGATGGAGGAATAGTAGCAATTTTATAATTTTTCACAAGATTGATTGCAATCTCTTCATCATTAACCATGTCAGGAGTTACTCCTGACATGATATTTAATTTAGGTATGTCCACCATCATAAAATAACTACCTTTTGGTTTGTGAGCAGAAAAGGATGTTGATACCAATTCTTTCAGGAGCAAATCCCGCCGTTCAAGATATTCCTTTTTAAACGCAGGAAGATATTCATCCAATCTTGAGAATGCATTTGCTATCGCATGTTGTCCCGGTGTATTCACTGCAAAAGTTGTCCATTGATGTACTTTTCTAATGGATTCAGTAATCTTATCAGATGCAATAGCCCAACCTATTTTCCAGCCGGTCATACTGAATGTTTTTCCTGCTGATGAAATAGTAATAGTCCTATCCTTCATCCCCTCTAATGTTGCAATTGGTATATGTTTAGCATTATCAAATGTCAAAAACTCGTACACTTCATCGCT
The DNA here is from genome assembly GCA_021824625.1 of Bacteroidota bacterium. Taxonomy (GTDB): domain Bacteria; phylum Bacteroidota; class Ignavibacteria; order Kapaibacteriales; family UBA2268; genus XYC2-FULL-35-21. The sequence goes on from JAKAKE010000008.1 coordinate 24,082, forward strand.
TACAACCAGAAGATTGTGTTTTATAGCTAACTTAGAAATAAACTCTAATTCCTCAAAAGTATATACCTTTCCTGTCGGATTGTGAGGAGTATTTATCACAATTATTTTTGTTTTTTCTGTAATTGATTGTTCCAGTTCATCGAAATCGAAATTGAAATCAGGTTTTTTAAGCGTAACATACTTAGGGATTCCACCTGCAAGAATAACATCAGCCTGGTATGAATCATAGAATGGCTCGAACATAATTACTTCATCACCTTCATTGATTAATGCCTGGAATGTTGAGTAAAGAGCCTCAGTTGCACCGGCAGTTATAGTTATTTCGCTGTCGGGATTCCGATCCATTCCATAATATTTTTTCTGTATATCCGAAATTGCTTTTCTCAGAGATAAAATCCCCTGAGTGGGAGCATATTGGTTTTTTCCTTCTTTCATTGCTTTGAAGGCTTCTTCCATTAACCATAGAGGACCGTCGAAATCGGGGAATCCCTGTCCGAGATTGACTGCATTGTTCTCGAATGCAAGCCTGCTCATTGTGGAGAAGATTGAGGTTCCCATCCCTTTTATTCTATTCGCTGAAAATTCTTTGTTCATTAATCTTATAGAAAATGAGTATCATCATAAAAAAACTAAATTAGTGAAAAGTCGAACAACGGTAAAATTGAAAGTAATAAGGTATTTCTAATTTGATATACAAACCATTCAAAATTAAGTTTAATCAAATTAAAGTCGTACTTCGACAGGCTCAGCATAACAAACCGTAATGTCACTCTGAGTTTATCGAAGAGTGATAAGAAAATGTAAATGTTTTTACCAATACCAGTAATAAAACTTTGAAATGACAAAATTAATTGCAATATTTGGGTATTATTTCATTAACAATCTTAAGTCTGCTATGAAAATAATTTATTTAAAAATAGCTGCTATTCTAATATTAGCTTGTCTGTTTTACGGATGCTCCGAAACGACCGAGTCAACAAATGCAAATAAAAGATATATTTATTATTCTATGAGCGTATCTGACGGAGCTACGAGTGCAGAAGCCGGTTTATATAGATATGATGTTTCCAGTGGCGAAACAGTAAGATTGGCTAATAATTCGGTTATTCATGTAACAGGTGTATCAAAGGATGGTACAATAGGATTTGAATATGAAGGTTTGGAAAAATTACGTTGGAAATATAATCTTGAATTGGGAAGTGTCCCAATTTCATATCCTGTATCTTTTGAGGATAATTATAATTATTGGATTTATGATTTACCATATTTTACCAATTCGTATAATGGAAATCACTTTGTGTATTTTGTTGGATACAGACATGTCGAAACATCGGATAAATATAAGGATAAACCAAAACTTGTCATTTTAGATTATTTGCATTCTTCATCAAAAATAATCGAAATTGATGAAATTAGTAAGTCATTTATAAATGATACAAGTATTGATGGTGTACAACTATTTAATGATTATATATTAACAAGTAATGATGGCAAGAGTGTATGGTTTTTAATGAATAGTTTTGAATTTTCAGGACATGATGACGTAGGATTTATGGCAATAAGTGATTTTATGCTTTTAGAATTTAATAATGATAAAATAGTTCCTATTATCAAACCTGATTATAGAATTAAACAGATTTTAGGAGCAGATTATCCTAATGAAAGAATTTTGGTATTAATAGTATCTTTGATAGATTCAACAATATTTGCATATAATGAAACTGATTCAATACCTGTGAATATTCCTTATGAAAATTTCAGTAATCCCGAGCAATTTGCAAAAGAGAAATCAGAAATGGCAGGGTGGAGCGACGATGGTATAGCCATTTATGATTTGACAACAATGACAATTAGGCAAAATGTAATTAGTTGGGGTAGGATTGATTCACTCTATCCAGGATTAGCTCACCAAAAGAATAAAAGGCTTTCTTTTTCTCCTGACGGTGAGTATATCACTTTTGCTTTACCCAAAATCAATGAATTGAATAATTTTGATTTATTTATTGTCAAAAGTGATGGTTCTGAATTCAAAAGGATATTGAAGAATGCACCTGTTGGAATACCTGTAATATCAAGTGTGATTGAATAGTGAAAAATGAAAATTAAATAAATTTTGGTGTCTTATGAAAAAAGTTATTTTAATACTTCTTTCAGTTTATAATATTAGTTTATTTGCTAATATTCTTAATGTTGGAGCGGGTTTTACTTATTCTACATTGTCTGATGCGGCTCAGGTTGCACAGCCGGGAGATACTATTTTAGTCAGGAATGTCGTTCAGGATGATACTCAATTTATTTCGGAATTGAAAGGTACACAGGAAAACTGGATTTACATTCTCGCTACCGATGAACAGGAAATACTATATGACGGCAACTCAGAAGCGTGGCACCTAAGCGATTGTGAATATCTTTATATACATGGCTTTAATTTTGAAAACCAAACCGGTAATGGAGTGAACATTGACGATGGAGGGACTTTCGATTCTCCTTCACACCATATAAATATCGAAAATTGCCAATGGAGAGTGATGAATGCAAGCGGTAACAATGACCAATTAAAAATGTCGGGAGTTGATGATTTTGTTATTCGTAATTGCAATTTTTCACGTGGTTCTGCAGGTGGAAGCATGGTTGATATGGTCGGATGCCACAATGGAAGATTTTATGATAATTATTTTTATAATGCAGGTTCAAATGCCATTCAGGCAAAGGGAGGCTCTAAGGATATCCGGATTGAAAGAAATTGGTTTACTGAAGCAGGGCAGAGGGCTATTAATATTGGAGGCTCGACGGGTATTCAATTTTTCAGACCACAGGGAATAAATTATGAATCATCTAATATCTATGTTCATTCTAATATTTTCGTGGGTTCTCAGGCTCCGATTGCATTTGTTGGCACTGTTAATTCTGAAGTCATAAACAATACAATAATAAATCCCGGCAAATGGGCGATTCGCATTTTGCAGGAAACAGTTGATAGTATGCTGGAATGTTCAAATAATATTTTCAGGAATAATATCGTTTACATACAGGACGTTGCTTCAAATCCAACTATTAATATTGGTCCGAATACACTTCCCGAAACATTTGAATTTAGTAATAACCTGTGGTATAACCGGCAAAATCCTTCATGGCAGGGGCCCAACCTTCCTGTTGCTGAAACAGATGGAATCATTGGACAAGACCCGCTTTTCGTGGATTATGCAAATTACGGATATGAATTAAAACCAGGTTCACCTGCAATAGGTAAGGGCAAGGGACCTGTAACATGGAAAGATTTTCATAATAACGATTATAAGAATCCGCCTTCTCTTGGTGCTTATGAAGACACATCAACAACCGATGTCGAGGTATTTATTTATGAGAATAATTATTTTATTATTTCTCCAAATCCTGTGAATGGCTCTTTCAAAATTTCTTTTAATTTGCTCAAATATGATGATGTCAAAATATCAATCCTTGATATGCATGGTGAAGAAACTGTTGTTTGGGAACAGGGATTGGGGGCTGGGGAATATAATATTGAGTGCAGTTCATCTCAATTAGCTGAATTATCGAAAGGAATTTATTTTGTGAAGATAATGACAAGTGATGGTGTTAGAGTTAAGAAAATAATTTTGTTGAGATAAAGATTAAATTCTCCAATAAAAATTTTAAAACGACGTAACTTAAATTAAAATTAATTGATTAATAACAACCCCTGAATCCCCCCCTTTGATAAGGGGGAATTATAGGAGTAATTAAAATCAAAATCCAATAGCTTTTGATTCAATATCGAAATATTTTTCTAAATCATCATGATAATTATTGATGAATCTTTTTGTTAACTTCAATACATTCGGGTCGAGACAGCATAAATTCTTTGCTGACTGAACGCAAAGCTTTTCAAAATCTTCGTTTGGAATAATTTCATTGACTATGCCACTTGTTAAAGCTTGTTCTGAGTTAATATCACGACATGTATATAATATTTCAGTAGCCTTGCTTTGTCCTACAAATCGTGGCAGGAAGAAAGGGAGTGCACCGGTCGGGTGCATTCCATATTTATTGTGATTCAATACAAAGCGAAGGTCTTCGGCAGCAAAGCGGAAGTCTGCACAGAGGCTCATTCCGAAGAATGGAGTTACTATATTTCCCTGCAAACCCTGTATGAACAGCTTTTTATATTCGACCATTTTCATGATGAAATTTCGGAAAGTATTCATCTGCCTCGCACGTATCAGTTTCTTTTCTGTTGTTATATGATTTTGTGAGAATGAATCTTCTCCAGTCTGCAATCCGAGCATGAAATTATCATAAGCTGTCTCATCAAAAGCACCTTCGTCATTAAGTATCAAAAGACAGTTGATTACCGGGTCTTCTTCAAGCCATTCACAAACTGAAAGAACCTGACCGCTTTTTTCCATATTGGATAAGGTTTCAAACGTATTGCTGTGAAATACCATCACAGCCACATTAACATCAGTATAAAATCTAATTTCATCATTTTGAAAAGCAAATCCTTTTTCTTTACTCATTTTATTTTCTCCTTTTCTGATATATAATCCCTACGGAATAAGAGCCGGTAAGGATTTTCTTAACTACTGATATATAATCCCTACGAGATAAATTAAATACTAAATTATCAATTATTCATTTTGCATTTTACATTATTCATTTACTAAAACCGCTTTTTTCTTTCTCCTGGATGCAAAATAATACAAAGCAGGTATAACATACAAAGTTAAAACCGTTGAAACCATTAATCCCCCGATACTAACAATTCCCAATGGTGTCCTCATCTCTTTTCCTGCATCACCGATTCCGAGTGCCATAGGAAGCATTCCCATAATTAATGCAAGGGTGGACATTATTTGCGGCTTCATTTTTATTGGTGCTCCTTCAATTAGTGCATCCTTTACACTTAATCCTTCTTCCTTCTTCAATTGATTGACATGGTCGAGCATTAATATAGCATTATTCACAACTATCCCTATTAGCATAATGATACCCATCAATGAAGTAATACCCAATGAAGTATCTGTATAATATGATGCAACCACAACTCCAATCAATGCAAGTGGTAATGTCATCATTATATACAAAGGCTGTATAAAGCTCTCGAGCATTGCCGCCATAAGCATATATGTAAGAATTGATGCAAGAATGAATGCAAAAAACATATCGGCAAACATCTCATTCATCATTTTTGTACTTCCGCCCCACTTGAAACTATAACCGGTCGGTAACTTTATTTCCTGAATTCTCTTATCAACTTCATTAGTTACCGTTCCTAACGGGTAACCTGCGGCATTAGTACCTGAAAATTGTATAGCAGTGTATTTATCTCTTCTCAGAATCCTAGTATAACCCGTTGTAAATTTCACTTCGGCAAGCTGAGAAAGCCTATACGTACCATAAGGTGATACTATAGGTATATTTCCTATTTTCTCGGGTGAATCAACAGAATTATCTGACAATGTAACAGTTATATCATATTCATTACCTGATTCCCTGTATTTGGACGATTCTAATCCTTCGATGGAAGAACGAAGTGTCAATGCAACATCCATGATTGTTAATCCGGCTTCAGATAACTTCACTCTGTCCGGGTAAACGGTTATTTCCGGTTTACCTGCTCTTGAGCTATGGTCGAGGTTTATTAAACCGGGAGTATCTTTTATTTTATTTATAACAATATCTTTTAGTTCATCAAGCTTCGATAATTCCTGTCCTAAAAGATAAAATGTTATCGGTGCAGTGCCATCACCCATTCCGGCACCAAGGTCAACTTTGATTTTTGCATTTGGTATATCTGCGAGTTCAGAAACAAATACAGTAATCATGTCCTGAATTTTAATATTTCTTTTTTTGACATCAACAAGCCTGACGTCCATTTTTGCCATATTTGTTCCAATATCAAGATTGCTCTTTTGTCCGAGATTTGTCAATATGTATTTAACTTCCTTATGTCTTTTTACTCTTGTTTCAATTTCATTCAGGACTTTAGCAGTTGCTTCTAAGTTGTATCCATCCGGAAGTTCTACTTCTATTTTGATATTACCGTCATCTAATACAGGAAGAAATTCTCCACCAAGCTTTGGTCCATAATAACCCATCGAAGCTATAAAAATAATCATAGTTATAAGCAATGTGCCAAAACTAACCCATTTGTTTTTTAAAATTAACCTAAGTGAATTTCTATATAAATCAATTAATTTTCCTTCCATTTTCTCAAACCAAGCCGTTACTTTACCACGTTTGATTGTTTTTGGTAAAACCATCGAAGCAAGCATTGGAGTAAGAGTGAAAGAAAACAAAAGCGAAAATAAAGTAGCGAATGATGCTGCTAAAGCAAGTTCTCTCATCCATCTTCCAACAAGTGAACTCATATTTGCAATTGGTAAAAAGATAACGAGGTTTGTCAGGGTAGAAGCTAAAACAGCAATCATCACTTCCTGAGTCCCTTTCATAGCAGCCTGCTTATTTGATTCCCCCATAGACTTATATCGGAAAATATTCTCAATCACAACGATTGAGTTAGCCACAAGAACACCTACAGTAACCGACAAGCCCATCAATGTCATCATATTAAGTGTAAGTCCAAATGCCTTTAAAAGAAAGAAGGTTGAAATAATGGATGCCGGCATAGATAACGCAACTATAATAGTTGAACGTATATTGTAAAGGAAGAAAAACAATACGAGAGATGTTATTAATACACCCTGTATAACATTTCCCATTGTGTCATCAACACTGCTTTTGACAAATATAGACTCATCATTTACTATTTCAAGTTTACAACCCTGTGGTAATGACTTTTCAATATCGGGAATGGCTGCTTGAATTGCTTCTGCTACTTTTACAACGTTGCCATCAGGACTTTTTATTATACCAAGCCTGACGACATTTTCATTCCGGTATTTTTCTATATTATTATAATAAATTGAACGCTGTCTGACATCTTTACCTGAATCCTGAACATCGGCAATTTGTCCGAGTTTTCTGGGTCCGAATGCTGTTGGTATTTGAAGGTTTTTCATCTCTTCGATATTTGAGAATTCACCTTTGAGTCTGACAGTGTATTCCTGGTCTTTGACTTTGAAATATCCTCCGGGGATATCCATATTATTTGCTTTTAGGATTTGTAGAAGTTGCGGGAGAGAAATTGAGTTTTCAAATGCCACCCTGTTATCGAGAACAACACGCACTTCGCGTTCCCTTCCTCCTGACATATCTACTTTTGCAACTCCTGAGATTTGTGAAAACCTGTCCCTTAAATTTTTATCTGCTATTTCATATAATTCTCTTGAATCGAGATTACCGCTAAGTACAACATCAACTACCGGGAAGGCATTAAAGTCAACCTTTTGAATAATCGGTTTCTTAGAATCCGTTGGTAAATCATTGACGATAGCATCAACCTTATCCTTCACTTCCTGGCTTGCAATATTAATATCTTTACTCAATTGAAATTCTATCATAACGATTGACAATCCGTCAAGCGAGTATGATTCTACTCTTTCAATTTGGCTAACTGTGGTAACGGCATCTTCGATTTTTTTACTTACCAGTGTCTCAACTTCTTTTGGGCCTGCACCGGGATAAGGAGTAACAATTGTAATAAACGGAATCTCTACATCAGGATTCAAATTCAGGTTTATATTGAACCATGCAATGGTTCCGAAAATAATAAAAACTAATATGATAACGGTCGTAAGTACAGGACGATTAATTGATATTTTAGCTAATTGCATATTTTTCCTCTTATTGAATCACTTTAATTTTTTTGCCTGATGCTAATAAGGATAATCCTTCAGATATTAGCCTGTCTCCTGCATTTAATCCGTTTAATACCTCAACAGATATACTGCTTTCATTACCCGTTTGTATAAATCTTTGTTCGGCTTTTCCGCCGTTTTCAACGAATACATAATTTTTATTACCTTCGGATTTAATTAGGTTTCTGGGAACAACGATAACGTTTGGATTTGTGTATGTTATGATTTTTACATCTGTTGTAACACCCGATTTAAGTTCTCTTTTCGGATTAGGGAACTGGATTTCAACACCAAAAGCTCTTTTCATATCATCCATTGCAAGAGAGATTTCAGATACTTTTCCTTTGTATTCTTTACCACCAAATTCAATTGTTGCCGACATTCCATTTTTCAATTGATTGACTTCAGATTCAGAGACCCAAATTTTTGCCTTCATCGTTTGAAGCTTTGCTACGGTGAAAAGTTTTACATCCCTGAATACATCATCTCCGGGTTTTACAAACATCTCAACAATTGTACCGCTTATGGGTGACTCTACAAACAGCATTTGTTTAAGCGATTCATAATTCCTTTTTGAAACCAGGTATTGTGTCTCCGCATTATCAAAGTTCTGTTGTGCTGTCTCACCAGCTTTTAATAACTCACTCATTCTCTTATACAATTTTTCAGCATTTTCTAATCCTATTTTTGCCTGGGAGAATTGGAGTTCAGGATTGTCTGTCGGAAAAGTCATAACCACTTTACCTTCTCCTACGCTTTGTCCCACTTTTGCTCTTACACTTACAATCCTGTCTGCTACAGTTGAAAACTTAGTGCTTTCTTCAATACCGGAAAGCTTTGAAAAGAAGCTAAGTTTTTTATCAAATCTTGTTGGTTGAACAACCTCGATTTTTACAGGAACACCCTGTTCCTCTCTTATTTTCTCCATACTCTTAGCTTCCTTTTTTTCTTCTTTTGCACAGCCAAAAAGCAGAAGTATAGAAGATGCCGTTACAATAATTAGCAGTAAACTCAATATTCTTTTTTTCCTCGATAACATTTTATTTGTACTCCTTTATAATTATTATTATTATTTTCATTTTCAATTTTTAATTTTCAATGTAAGGTTTAACAAATCTCTCTTCTAATTTTCCGAGAAGCTGGTCTAACTCAAATTTTGCGAGCATAAAATCATATTCGGATTGTAATTTATTTATTCTTGCCTGTCGCAAAGCCATATCAGCATTTTGAATTTCTAATTGGTTTCCGGTACCTTCTTTGTACCTTACCTGTGAAATCTCATTTGCTCTTTCAGCAAGTTTTACATTTCTTTCCTGGGCTTCAATGTTACTTTGCACTCTTTCCAAGTCGAGTATTTTAGTTTTTACCTGCATTGTAACAAAATCTTTCAATTGGAAGAACTGTTCTTCAGTCTGTTGAGCAGTTATTTTAGCTTGCTGTTCCCTATGTGATGTTCTTAATCCTTTAAATAAATTCATAGAGAAACTCAATCCAACCATTGCTGATGAATAATTCTGGAATTTGAAATCTTCTGCAGAACCTGCTCTCGTATAATTTCCGAATGCTGCGAGTGTAGGCCAGTAATCGGCTCTCTCAAGGTCAATAAATGCTTTGTCAACATCCTTTTTGAGTTCAAGAACACCTATCTCAATATTTGTAGTTAAAGCCTTATTGATTGTTTCTCCCTTTTCAGGTAATTCTTCTTTTGTATAAGATATGCTTCCATCCACTTCAATATCTTCTGATTGGTCAAGTCCAAGAAGGATTTTTAATCCTTCTTTTGCAATTTTATATGTATTCTCCATTTGCATAACAACAGGCCTGATGTTTTCTACCCTGACTTCTGCCTGCAGTGCATCAAACTCGGAAACTAATCCCTGGCTTAAATAAGCCTTTACATTTTTAAGATTTTCTTCGCCATTCTGCAAGCTTGCCTTTGTGATTTCCAATAATTCTTTTGTTAGAATTACTCCATAAAAAGATTTCTGAACATTCAGAATTGTTTTTGATGCCGAAGACCTGAATGCTTCTTTAGATAAATTGGAATATTTTTTTGATGCTCCGATACCTGTCAACACTGCCGAATTAAATAAAACCTGCGAAACATTTATCTGAGCCTGGTAATTATTAGCCAATGAGAAAGATTGAAGTGTGTAATTGACAGGCTTAAATTTACTTTCGTCTCTCGGAATAACATTTTCATCAAATAAAATCCCGTAAGTTGCATTTCCGAGCAATGCTGCAAAATCAGGAAATGGCATTTTCTGTTTTTCGACGAAACGGCTGTAATTTGCCGAAACATCAACAACCGGGAGTGCATAGCCGAATGCTTCATCAACTGCCTCATCTGCTTTCTCTACATTCAACAAAGCTATTTTATTTTCCTTATTGTTTTCGATTGCAATTTTTATTGCTTCATCAATCGTTATTTTTTTAGTTTGTGCATTAAGATGGAATGATGTAATTATAAATAATAAAACAGTCATCAATCCTAATTTCTTTAATGTTCTTATTTTCATAATAATTAACTCTATTATTAATTAACATTCTTATATTCAATTCTTCATTTTCTATTTGCATTATTCATTTGATTTCATACGTTTCTTTGTCTTCTCATAATCATGCCTGCCTTTATCAGTCAAAACACCGGTAAACATAACATCATATATTATTCTTACGGCATCTCTTGCCGTCAAGGGTAGTGTAGCAAGAATATTCGGGTCGAGCATGTTTTGAAAGATAAAATCGTGCATTAAAAAAACGACATCATAATTGATATCATCTTTGAAATACCCCTGTCTTTTTCCGTATTCTGCTATTTTGGATGTATTTGCTTTCTTCAGCTCTTCATCGAAGCAAATAATTTTTTTCCAGGCATGGGGAATATATTTTTTGACATCTCCGAAGAACTCCTTTGAGAAAGTATAAGATGAAGATAAACTTAAATCAAGCAAATTCTGAAGTTCTTCTATGAAGTTAACTTTTTCTTCATGTTCTATTCTATAAACAATTGCATCCAGCTTGCTTTTGGTTTCCTGTAATTCCAGATTTATTACTTCTTCAAAAAGTGATTCTTTTGAAGGGAAATGTTCATAAATAGTTCTCTTACTAATACCAAGCTGATTTGCAAGGTCGTCGGTTTTAACCCTGTTGAAGCCATATTTAGCAAACAAATCCTTAGCTCCTTCGAGTATTCGTTGTTTTATTTCCTCTTTATTTGACATAAACTAATGGTACTGAATAAACGAAATTAGTTTTTTATGATACAAAAATACAAAATAGTAAATTACTACAATATTAATTTTTAATTAAATTTTACCTTTATTTTCTCCCTTTCATAAAGGGATATATAAGAGGGATTATTAGACTCTATTTCCTTTTCACAATTCTTCATAACATATTTTCAATCATTTATTGAACAATTATCTCATCAATTTTCAACACAAAATAACTTTAATACGAAAAAAACGTAATTTTGTTAAGGAGTTTTTTAATTTTTTAAATTTTTATATTTCAGATGAGTTTATTTTCGGAAGTAGAAGTTACATTACAGACAGCCTTCGAGGTCGGATTAACAGAAGAAGAGTATAATAAAGTTATAGAATTTTTGGGAAGAATACCTACTTACACAGAATTAGGTGTTTATGGTGTAATGTGGAGTGAACATTGCTCTTATAAAAATTCAATTAAACAATTAAAAACATTACCGCGTTCAGGAGGAAGACTTCTTGTTGAAGCAGGAGCAGAGAATGCCGGATTAATAGATATTGGCGATGGGTATGCGATTTGCTTCAAGATAGAAAGCCACAATCATCCATCGGCAATTGAACCATTTCAGGGTGCTGCCACAGGAGTAGGAGGAATTCTTAGGGATATATTTTCCATGGGTGCCAGGCCTATTGCGGCATTAAACTCACTCAGGTTTGGAGAATTAAATTCAGAAAGGACAAAATATCTTATTCGTGGTGTTGTCGGTGGAATAGGGCATTACGGAAATTCATTCGGGGTTCCTACTGTTGGCGGAGAAATTTATTTTGAGGATTGTTATTTTGATAATCCCTTGATTAATGCTATGGCTGTCGGAATAGTGAAAGTAGGAAAGACCGCATCTGCCACAGCCTCAGGAAATGGTAATCCGGTATTCATTGTCGGCAGTAGTACAGGCAGGGATGGTATTCATGGTGCATCTCTTCTTGCTTCCCGTGAATTTGATGATGAGACCGAAAATATGAGGCCTACTGTACAGGTTGGTGACCCTTTTGCAGAAAAACTTCTGCTTGAAGCAACACTCGAACTAATTAAATCTGGTTCTGTTGTTGGTGTTCAGGATATGGGTGCTGCCGGAATTTGCTGTTCCACATCAGAAATGAGTGCAAGAGGTGAAGTCGGAATGTTTGTGGACTTGGATAAAGTTCCTTTACGTGAGAAAGGAATGAGTGCTTATGAAATTATGCTTTCCGAATCGCAGGAGAGGATGTTATTTATTATTGATAAAGATAAAATTGAGATTGCAAAAGATATTTGCAGGAAGTGGGATGTTCCAATTACTCAAATTGGCGTAGTAACAAATGATGGTTTGTTGAAAGTATATAGAGAAGGAAAACAGGTTTGCGAACTGAATGCTGATACTCTTGTATTAGGAGGTAAAGCACCACAATATGACTTACCGGCAACCATGCCTTCCTATCTTGACATTGTCAATAATGTAAATGTTGATTCACTTGATTTGAAAATTTCATTAGATGAATCTTTTATTAAAATACTATCATCAGCAACGATTGCATCCAAGAGATGGATTTTTGAACAGTACGACTCACAGGTCAGGACTAACACAGTTAATATCAAAGGTGATGCAGCAGTTCTCAGGCTCAAAGAACTACCAAATAAAGGAATTGCAGTCTGCACTGATTGTAATAGTAGATATGCTTACCTTGACCCATACAAAGGTGCAATGATTGCTGTTGCAGAGGCGGCACGAAATGTTGTTTGTGTTGGTGCCGAACCATTGGCAATAACAAACTGTCTCAACTTTGGCAATCCTTATGACAAGGAAGTTTATTGGACGTTTAAAGAAGCAGTGAGAGGTATGGGTAACGCATGCAGGGAATTGAATACACCTGTTACGGGGGGTAATGTCAGCTTCCATAATGAATCGAGAGACAGGGCTGTATTTCCAACACCAACCATAGGAATGTTGGGCTTAATTGAAGACATTGGCCATATCTGCAGTGCAGGATTCAAAAATGAAGGAGATTCAATTTATTTTCTCGGAAACGACAGGCATGAGCTTGGCGGTTCGGAATATATTAAATTATTTTATGGCGAAGTTGTAGGTAAATGTCCTGACATTGACATCGATGAAGAGAAACGGCTGCAAAAAGTATTATTGACTATTATCAGGAAAGGATTAATTAATTCAGCACATGATTGCAGTGAAGGCGGTATAGCTGTGTGTCTTGCAGAAAAGTCAATTCTTAGTAACAATAATATTGGTGCGGAAATAATACTACCCTGGGATTTATCTGCTTCTTCACTTTTCGGAGAATCTCAATCAAGGGTAATTGTGAGTTTACCACAATCAAATGAATCGAAATTTGAAGAAATTTGTAAAAAAGAAAATGTTTCATTTTTTAAAATTGGTAAAACCCAAAAAGAGAAGTTTACCATCAATAATACTATTTCTTACAATGTTGAAGAATTAAGAAACATTTATGAAAATGCAATTCCGTCAATAATGAATAAAGCTTAAGAAAATTAATTCGTACTACATAATTAGTAATTAAATTATGATTATTCCAATATATAGTTGTTTTCATCCAATATTGAAGAAACAAACATCTCCTGTCAAAGAAATAAATGGAGATTTAAAAACGCTGGTTGAGAACATGTTTGAAACAATGTACAAAGCAGATGGCATTGGTTTGGCGGCGAATCAGGTTGGAATTGATAAATCTCTCATCGTTATTGATATAAATGCAAGCAAGGAGAAACACAGAAATGAACCTCCTATTACAATGATAAACCCTGTAATCGAAAAATTCTCCGATGAAGAAATTGAATATGAAGAAGGTTGTCTAAGTGTTCCGAAATTCTATGAAAAATTAATGAGGCCCGAAATTATTCAGATTCGGTATAGTGACCTCGATATGAAAGAACATGTTGTCGAAGCAACAAATCTTTTATCACGAGTAATGCAGCATGAAGTTGACCACCTTAATGGAATAATTTTTACTGAAAGATTATCCCCGTTAAACAGAACATTAGCAAAAAGTAAATTGAGGAAAATACAGAAGGGGCAAATAGTACCTGATTATCCTTTTGTAAATTCAGATGGGAAATTACTCAATTAATTAAGAATTACTAATGGTGGTTATATGATTTTATGAATTGATAAGGTCTAAAAATTCATTTGAAATTTATATTATCAATTATCAATTATTAATTATTAAATGTATCCCGATAAATTAAAAGAACTGATTCTTTCAGGGGAATCCTCTACAATAGAATTTAAAAGAAAATTCACTACACCCGAGAAAATTGCAAAAGAGATTTCAGCTTTTGCAAATACACTTGGAGGCTATCTGATTTTTGGTGTCGAGGATGACGGAAAAATCACAGGTGTAGAAAGTGAAAAGGGTGAAATTGATTTAATTGAGAGAGCTTGTGGATTTTATCTTGAACCGCAAATTGAACCCCAAATTGAAATAGTTAATTTGAACAACAAAGATGTTGTTGTTATTTACATCAAAGAGAGCAAAACAAAACCTCATAAAGTTTTATTTAATCCAGATGAAAAAAAATCTGAAAGAGTCGCATACATAAGAGTTGGCGAGCAGTCTGTCATAGCAAGCCCTGAGATGGCAAGAGTATTATCATCACAAAATGCTGACTCAACTCCTGTCAGATTAATTGTCGGAGATAAAGAAAAAAGATTATTCTCTTATTTCGAAAGACATCAACGATGTACAGTAATGGATTTTGCTAACCTTGTTAATATATCGAGAAGAAGAGCAGAACGTCTAATGGTTCGTCTTGTCAGAGCAGGTGTATTACAAATTCACCAGGATTCAAATTCAGATTATTTTACACTAATTGGGAAATAATCCCCATTAATCCCCATCTAATAATGGGGGAAAAATTAATTGTTGAGAGCTCCATTTGTTACCCATATTTCAAGCTGCCTAAGATTACAATCCGATAATTTCATGTTATTATCAGGCATTGGTACAAATTTAGGTAGATGTTTAATAGCTCCCATGAACTTTCCATTATCTACAAGTTTTTTTACATTGGGATATCCCTCAAGAGTGATTTTCCCTTGTGGGTCCACATTACTATGACATCCGATACAATTCAGTTCAAGGATAGGAATTATTGTTTTACCATAAGTGACTGTTGTCGTATCGCATCCTCCTATAGGAGTATCAGAGCAATCCTTATCCAAAGCACCTTCGGCAATCCATCTTGCAATCATTGAAATTTGTTGAGATGTAAGACGTTTTTTTGGGGGTGGAGGCATCCTGTCGTCCTCTTCATCACTAAGATTGGTTATGATCTTATATATTTTACTTTCTCTGGTATTACCGGGCTTTATTCCTTTTCTGACAATGTTCATATATGAATCTAAGATATAATCTTCCTTAGCAGTACCTTTATTATGGCATCCGCTTACGGCACAATTTGAATTAAAGATAGGCAATATATCTCTTCTGAAACAAATACCTGTATCTGTTGAAGGATCATAATTAAAGATATTAATTACTGCATATCTTTGATGACGAACATCTATTTTAGGAAAAGCTTTAATCATGGCAGTTACTTTTTGCTGTTTTATTCCGGGATTTGAATAGTATGTAACATTTTCACCTTCGGTTTTTGACAATGAACCGCCTCCCATAATTACCTGCCATATAATTGTTTTGTTCGGTAATGGTACATTGTTCCTGCTTGTGAGAAGAGTATCTTTTAATAATCCCTTCAGTTGTACTGTATCACCGGCACGGATATTTACAGTATCCGGAGAAACTCTAAAAACTATTTTATATGAATCGGTGTTTGGACCTTGTATGTCCTCACTACATGAATAAAGTATAATTGCTGCTATTATACTTAAGAATTGTGTAATATATTTGAGCATTATTCATTTCAATATTAATATCAAAAATATTTTTTTAAATTAGTTAAAGCTAATTTTTAATTTTATTCGTTATTGTATAAGAATACCAAATCAAAAAAATATTTTATGCTAATAAAAATAAATTTTATTTTATTGTTTTTTTTCTTGTTGTCATTATTTTCATGTGAGGATGATTTCCCATTTGAAGCAAAAAAGAATTTACCTGAAGGGCATAATGAAGATTTTGGGATAGCATATCATAAAAAAGGCTATAAATATCCTTATGAATATGATAGTTCAAGAGGTGAACCGAACTGTGCAGGTGCAAAGTGCCATCATAGCGATTTAAGGGGAGGCTTGGCTGAATCAGACAGCTTGCGGGCAGTGTCACCATCATGCTATCAATGCCATGGAAAATTATGGATTGAAATAGACACAGCATTTAGAAAAATTACAAATTTAAAATTACGAATTAATGTTAGGGATTCAACATGAAAAATATATTTATTTTATTTATTCTAACAATGAATATATTATTTTCAAATATTCTTTTATCTGTTCCGAATGAAAATTCTGCTGATATTAAAGTTGGGAATTTGGCACCGGATTTTAAAGGAGAAATTTTGGACGGTAAGGAATTGAAACTATCGGATTATAAAGGAAAAGTAATTTTACTGGATTTTTGGGCGAGCTGGTGCGGGCCTTGCCAGAAGGAACTGCCTTTCTTATTTCAAATGTATGATGATAATGAAGACAGAAATTTTATTACTATTGCCGTTAATATTGATAAGAAATTAAATTCGGCACAGAAATTTTTGGATAAACTTACGGAGAAAGCTCATTTCCCGATAGTGTGGGACAGTAAATCGGAAATCCCTGCTTTATACAATATCGAATCAATGCCTACTACAATTTTTATTGATAAAAATGGTGTAATCAGGTTTATACATACCGGATTTACTGATTCATCAAAGGATTTGCTTAGGCAGGAATTAGAAGAACTGCTGAAATAATTATGAATTGTGGATATGTATTATGAAAAAAATTAGAATATTAATATTTGTTTTGTTGATTGGATTGTGTGTTGGGTGTTCGACAGTTCAGCCCTGGGAGAGGGAAAGCCTGTCGAGTCCTATCATGATATTTGATAAAAACCCGATAGAGAAAGGCATTAAAATTCATCATATAGAATTTCGTGAAGGCTCTGCAGGTGCTACCGGCTCACAAAGCGGCGGATGCGGTTGCGGGTGAAATTAATTACGGATTACAAATTACGAATTGTGCTTAAGAATTTTAATCTTAGATTGTTATTAAGATTTACTTTATTAATAATATTAATTACTAATTTTCAAGTGATTGTAAGTAAATCTCAGGAACTTCCGCCGGATGCAATTCAGGTGGATTTCAATAGTTATTTTGATAATTTTGGTGTTTCAATTATATATCCTGAAGTTTCATTTTCAAAATCATTATCCGAAGGTACAAGTATTAACGGGAGAGTATTAGTGGACGTAATTACTACTGCTTCGATGAAAAGTCATTTCGACAGTGTTTATTCATTTGTAAATACAAAGCAAGGTTTGGATGCATTCACTTCGGCAAGCAAAAGAACACACGGAGGCAGTGATAATATACCCGATGAATTAAGAGGTGAATTTGGTTTCGGCATTGTGCAGTTACTTGGTGATGCAACTGCTTCATTGACAAACTTATATAGTATCGAACACGATTATTCATCAGAAACAATTGCAGGAAGCCTTTCAATTCCATTCGCAAAAAAGAATACAACAATTCAACTTGGAATAGTGGAAAGCTGGGATAAAAATTATCCCCAAACAAGAACATGGACAGCAGATAAATCAGTTTTATCGTCAACTCTGACATTTACACAAATATTCAGCACTGATTTTATTGCACAATTGGAATTGTTTTACAGCAATTTATCGGGATTTTTATCCGACCCTTATCAAGTAGTAACTGTTGTAAATTATGACTCATCTTATTTGCAAAAATTTGAACCGGTTTATCCTGATTACAGGAATAGAGCCGCCGCCGGTTTTAGAACCCTTATAAGACTGGCTGATATATCTTCACTTCAGTTAGGATATAGATATTATACAGATGATTGGGATATTAAATCTCACACATTATCAGGTTTATATCAACACCAATTGTTCGAGGATAAATTACTTCTGGGTGCAGGTATCAGAACTTATTTTCAGAGTAAAGCAAAATTCTTCAAAGCTGAATATGATAAACCGGAAGAATTTATGAGTGTCGACCCGAAATTGAATGGAATTTTCTCAAATGAATTTGAATTTAATTTATCTTTGAATGGTTCATTAATACCAATTATAGAAAATGAAAAATTAGAATTGAATGGAAGATTTAATTTATATATAAGGAAAACAGATTCTCCTGACTGGCACTCAAGATATGATAAGCTTTATGCATTTCTTATGAGTTTCGGTTTCAGGTTTATTTTGAATTAAATATGGAGGACTTATGAATAGAAGACAATTTGTCGGAGGAAGCATATTGACAGCAGGCGGTTTTATTGCATTTAATAAGATTTTTGCAAAAAACAGTTTAAATATAAATTCAAATAAAATAAATTTCAATTCAATAGATATCGAAATATTATGCGATGAACCAAATATCGCATATGATTCCTTATCATCATTTTTGAAATTATTAAATGTTTCGAATGTGAAAATCGAAGAACATCAGCTTATCGGGAATTACACAGGTGATATTGTTTTTATTTATAATAATTGCCTTGTGAATTACAAAGCCGATAATACAAAACATTCTCATCTTGTGAAAAACATCAGTGAAAATCTTCGGCTTCCAAGGAAAATTAAGAATCCAACACTCATTAAAGCCGTAACAAATACAAAAAATACTTCACCGAAATTTGTCAATGTATTTATAGATAATAAAATTGTTGACAAATTAAAAATTGATGAGAATAAAAAGGATATACATGTTTCAACTAATAATGGTGATTTATATTTTTCAATAAATAATCATAATGTGTTTGCAACACATAGTTCCTGCAAACATAAGACCTGCATACACGCAGGGGCTATAAACAAAGCAGGACAGAATATAATTTGCGTTCCGAATAATATCAGGATTGCTTTAGATGGGAATCATGAACAGAGTATGGATGCGATTACTTTTTAATTATGAATTATGGTTATTAAAATTATACTGTTTTTCATTGTATTCGTTTTACCATATACATTTTATTCACAGAGTGACAGTGATGTCAAACCTCTTTATGAAGTGAATGTATCTAAAAATTTATTAGGCACTGTTATCGAGGCAAAAGTAATTCACGAAGATATAAACAAAGCAAAATCATCCCTGTATTTAGCTTTCAAAGAAATTGAAAGAATTGACAGTGCCTATAATCTATATCATACAGGAAGTCCTGTTTACCTCATTAATTGTAATGCTGGAATAAAAAGCCGGAAAATACCTTATGAAACATTTCAACTAATCAAAAGAGCAACAGAATATTCAAAAAAATACGAACAGTTGTTCGACATTACAATTGGCCCAATTTCTGACTTATGGGGATTCAATTCAGAAAACGAAATACAGATTCCTTCAAAATATATTTTGGATTCATTATTAAAACTTGTTGATTATCGAAATATTATTTTAAATGACAAAGACACATCTGTATTTCTTAAGAACAAAAGAATGATGCTCGATTTGGGAGGTATAGCAAAAGGTTTTGCTGTAGATAGGGCATCAGCAATAATTAAGGGATTAGGTATAAACAACTTTTTAATAAATGCAGGTGGCGATATTTGTGTTCATGGTAAAAACAGAAAAAATGAGCCCTGGGCAATTGGGATAAAACATCCAAGAAAGACTGATTCTCTGCTTGCAAGTTTTAATGCAACTAATACCTGCATTGCCACAAGCGGCGATTACGAAAGATATATTGATATTGATGGAATAAGGTATCATCATATATTATATCCAAAAACCGGAATGCCCGGATGGAAGAGCCGGAGCGTTACAGTATTGTTTAACACAACAGAAGAAGCAACCGTACTTGCGAAATATATTTTTTTAATCGGATACAAAAAATTCGAAAGGTTGAGTTTATCAAAAGAAATTAAATATTTCATTGTAGATAATGAAGGAAAAATCAGTTACAGCAATTCACTACTCAAAGAAAATTCAATTAAAATATTTGAGAAAAAATAGCACTACGATGCTTGAAGCAAAGTATCAGCACTGCTTCTCTTTCCATGAACTATGTTAGGTGCGATGAATGTTCTTTTCTCTTTAACTGCTTTTTCAAATTCATCTCTGAACCTGGTAACAAAGCCGCGAACGGGCCATGCGGCGGCATCACCTAATGCACAAATAGTATTTCCCTCGATATTATTTGCAATAGAAACTAATAAATCAAGGTCTTTAGATGTTGCATCACCGGATTCGATTCTGCGTAAAACATTTTCCATCCAGCCGCATCCTTCACGACAGGGTGTGCATTGTCCGCAGGATTCATGATGATAGAAATGTGCTATTCTCAATGTTGCTTTTACAATGTCAGTGTCTTCATCCATGACAATAATTCCACCTGTGCCGATGTGTGTCCCGAGAACCTTCAATGACTCTTCATCCATCTTGACACCTTCAATTTCATCTCCCCGCAGTGGAGGCATTGATGAACCGCCCGGAATTACTGCTTTAATTTTTTTATTATTTTTAACTCCGCCGCAATAATTAAAAATAATATCAGTAAGAAGTGTACCTGTTGGAAGTTCAAATACCCCTGGTTTATTCACATGTCCACTTACACCGAAAAGAAGTGTTCCCGGATGTCCCGGTGCTCCTATTTTTGCGAAATTATCTCCGCCCATTTTTAAAATAGGTGTAACAGTAGAAATAGTTTCAACATTATTTACTGTTGTCGGCATATCCCAAAGTCCGCGTTGTGCAGGGAAAGGTGGTTTAACACGCGGATAGCCTCTATCGCCTTCGATGGATGTCATCAACGAGGTTTCTTCACCGCAGATGTATGCACCTGCACCTTTGTGAACATATATATCGAGACAATAATTATTTCCGAATGTTTCCTTCATTTTTTGTCCGATAAATCCTTTTGAATAAGCATCATCAATTGCATTTTGCATTAGATTTATCCATTTGTGATATTCACCGCGAATATAAATATATGCGGCATTGATTCCCATTGCATAACCTGATATTAAAATACCTTCAATCAATTGATGAGGATTGCGTTCGAATATTTGCCTGTCTTTGAATGAGCCGGGTTCTGATTCATCGCCATTGACAGCGAGATATTTCGGTTTATCCGAGCCTTTAGGCATGAATGTCCATTTCAAGCCTGTTGGGAATGCGGCACCGCCTCTGCCTCGAAGCCCTGACTTTCTTACTTCATTTGTAACATCATCCGGTGACATTTTAATGGCTTTGCGATATGTCTCATAGCCGCCGTTGGCTAAGTAAACATCTAACTTATGATAATCAGGTATATCGTGCAATATCAATCTTAGCGTATCATTCATATTTCATTATCCATTTTAAACACAATATTCAAAATTAATTTTTTTCTCATCAATAATAAAATACTTTAAGGTTTTTTATATTAATTCATCATTCATAATTCAAAATTTTTATTTTGGAATTGGAACCGAATTCATCCTCCCCTGAATGAACCTCACTCTATTCTCAATATAATTAGTTGGAGCGGCTGGTGACCACCTCCTTGGATTAGGAAGCACAGCACCTAATAAAGCCGCCTGACGTCTTGTCAAATCTTTTGCAGATTCATGAAAATACTCCTGTGATGCCGCTTCAACACCATAAATACCGTCGCCAAATTCAACAATATTGACATATACTTCGATGATTCTCTTTTTTCCCCAAATGAATTCAATCAAATACGTAAAGTAAACTTCCAATCCTTTTCTCACATAATTTCTTCCATGCCATAGAAATGCATTCTTTGCAGTTTGCATTGTTATCGTACTTGCACCGTGTGTCTTTTTCCCTTTATGAATTTCATTATATCTTTGTGCGGTTCTGACAGCTTTCCAGTCAATCCCTTCATGCCTCATAAATCTTGCATCCTCGCCTGAAATCACAGCCCTGAACATATTCGGTGAAATATCATCATATGATACCCACGAGTATGTAATTCCAACAATTTTTCCTTCAAATAATCCTTCAAACACCCTGATAATCATAACAGGTGTAACGGGTGGAGGCACAAATTTATAAATTACAACAATTAAAATTGAATAAATAAAAAAACTTACAACACACCAAAATAGAATTTTAAATAATCTCTTAATCATAATTGAACTGATAAATTAAACTTATCCATGAATATTATTTCAAAATTAAACATTTCTTTCATTAATAATTAACTACAATTCGTAATTCATAATTCGTAATTCGTAATTAAAGAAGAGTCTCCGTAGCTCAGGAAACGGTAATCATTATTTAATGCGTAATCATAAATCTCTTTCCAGAACTCTTTACCGGCAAATGCAGCTACGAGCAGTACCAGAGTGCTTTTTGGAAGGTGATAATTTGTTATCAAACTATTAACAATTTTAAATTTATATCCTGGTAAGATGAATAAACTTGTTTTTGCTGTAAATTCTTTCAAATTATTTTCTGATATATAAAGTAATATCGCTCCTAATGCTTCAATTTCAGTAGGAAGCTTAATATTATTTGCAATTTCATAAGATTCCCATTGCTCCAATGTTTGAATGTCATCAGCATTTATATTTTTGTTTAATATTAATTTGCATCCGAACCAGTACAAAGATTCCAATGTTCGCAGAGTAGTCGTACCGGTCGCAATAATTCTATTATTTTCCGATTTACTATAGTTGGATATTGAATTATTCTCTGTATTTTTCAAATATTGAATTATATTTTCAAGTGTATGTTTGGTTACCGATATTCTCTCTGAGTGCATCTCATGTTTATTAACATCATCAACATCAATTGGTTTAAAGGTACCGGGACCAACATGTAAAACAATATTTTCTGTTTTAATATTTTTCTTGTTGAGTTGCTTTATTATTTCATCAGTAAAATGGAAACCGGCAGTTGGTGCAGCTACCGAGCCATTCGATTGCGCATATACTGTCTGATACCAATGTTTATCCTCTAATTTTATGTTACGGTTGATATAGGGTGGTAAAGGTACATTTCCGATTTTAATTAATACATCCGAGAATGTAAGATTTTCAGGTAACCAGTAAAATTTAACTATGGCTTCGTTTTGTCTTCTGTTAATAATCGCAGCTTTTAAAATAATTTCATTCTCAAAATTTACAGATAAATTCATTCCTTCTTTAATTCTTTTACCACCCACAAAACATAGCCAACAACATTCGCCCTTTAAGCTAAGTGCAATCTGCGGGCCTGTATTTTTTCCCGCTTTATTAAAGTGGGATTCAGCGAGATTTTCAATAACAGGTTCAATCAAAAGCAGCTCAACCAATCCACCCGTTGCTTTATTTAATAATAGCCTTGCCGGAATAACTTTGGTTGTATTAAATACAAGTAATGAATCAGCTGGTATTAAATCAGGTAATTGTAAAAATTTGTGGTGTGAAATTTTCTTAGTTTTTGAATCAGCAAATAACAATTTACTACTTGAACGTTCTTCTAATGGATATTCAGCAATTTTATTATGCGGCAATTCATAATTATAATCATCAATATTTATTTTTGGTATATATTCAGCCTGCATAATTAGTCCCATTATTGTTCCCCATATCAAAGAGCCTGTCCTGAGTATATGGAAGGAGGGGAAGGTGGTTGTTTGGGATAGAATTATTTAATAAATATAAAACCTCAATTCGTAATTCGTAATTCATAATTAGTAATTGATTTACTGGTTTCTTCCGTGACAATGTTTATATTTTTTCCCACTTCCGCAGGGACAAGGTTCATTCCTGCCAATCTCTTTTTCTGTCTTCTTGAAAGTTCTGACTTTCTGTTGAGAATCAACACTCTGGGTTCCGCCGTCTCTACCGCCTCCCTGCTGTAAAAAAGCGGGTGTTTCTGTTGGATGAGAGAATTGCATTGCCGCAGTATTTACCATGCTTGACCTCCTCAATCTAGGGATGCCGTCAGCTCCCACTTCTGCATCTCTTGGTGCCGCTCCCTTAACTCTGACTTGTCTTTCGACAACCTGAGGGAAGTATTTGAATGCAAAATTCACTGATGCTGTATTAATATCTTTTATTAATTCCATGAATTGTGAAAATGCTTCTCCCTTGTATTCCAGCAATGGGTCTTTCTGTCCGTAAGCACGAAGGTGAATACCTTCCTTGAGTTCATCCATCACTCTCAAATGCTCGCGCCATTTCTCGTCAATTGTCTGAAGAACAGCTACCCGCTCGAGGTGTCCCATAAATTCCGAGCCAAGTGTATCTTCTTTTCTTTTGTAAAATTTATCAGCAGATTCAAGAATTTTATTAACACAATCTTCCGCTTTCATGCTTTCCAATTCATCGGCTGAAATATTAACATCACAAAGCAAAGTTGTTCTGACTGTTCTTTTCAATCCATCAATATCATTTTCAGGGTGGAATTCCTCATACCAGATTTGGGCTAATTCTTCAATATAACTGAATAGTTCACCTTTCATTCTTTCACCTCTCAAAGCGGCACGTCTTCTGTTATATATCACCTCCCTTTGCTGATTCATTACATTGTCATATTCAAGAAGCCTTTTCCTGATACCAAAATTATTTTCTTCAACTTTTCTTTGAGCCCGCTCGACAGATTTAGACATCATTGAATGTTGTATCGGCTCTCCGTCGGGTATCTTCATCCTTTGCATTATTCCTGCAACCCTGTCTCCTCCGAAAAGCCTCATCAAATTGTCTTCAAGAGAGATAAAAAATTGAGATGAGCCGGGGTCACCCTGCCTGCCTGAACGTCCCATCAACTGCCTGTCAATTCTCCTTGCATCATGCCTTTCTGTTCCAACAATGGCAAGTCCTCCGTTTTTCCTGACATCATTGTCAAGCTTAATATCTGTTCCCCTGCCAGCCATGTTTGTTGCAATTGTAACTGAACCCTTTTTACCCGCCTGGGCTATTATTTCTGCTTCTCTTTGATGTTGTTTTGCATTTAGTACATTATGATGGATTCCTTTTCTTTTTAACATCTTGCTGAGCAGTTCAGAAACTTCAACTGATGCCGTACCGACAAGTGTCGCCCTGCCATCCTTAAGAAGCTTCTCTATTTCATCTATAATAGAATTATATTTTTCCCTTTTTGTCTTATATATATAATCATCATGGTCAGTCCTGACTATTGGTTTGTTTGTTGGTATAACAATTACATCGAGGTTGTAAATTTTAATAAATTCTGAGGCTTCGGTTTCTGCTGTACCCGTCATGCCTGCAAGCTTTTTGTAGAGTCTGAAATAATTTTGCAGGGTAATGGTAGCAAGTGTTTGAGTGTCTCTTTCGACTTTTACATTTTCTTTCGCTTCAATTGCCTGATGTAATCCTTCTGAATATCTTCTTCCGTCAAGAATTCTACCTGTATGCTCATCCACAATCATGATTTTATCATCCTGGATGACATACTCGACATCCTTTTCGTAAAGTGAGTATGCCCTCAGTAATTGTGAGATAGTATGAATCCTATCACTTCTTTCGGCATACAGAACATTTATTTCATCAATTTTTTTCTGCTTTTCATCTGGAGTTAATTCTGTTTCGTTTTCAAGCATGCTCAATTGGGATGCAATATCAGGTATGACAAACATATCCGGTTCTTCTTGAGCAGAGCACATAAGTTGTCTGCCTTTATCATGAATATCAATGTTGTGGTTCTTTTCATCAATTGTATAAAATAGTTCCTCATCTATCTCATGCATCCTTTGTCCCTGGTCCCGGAGATAAAGGAGTTCGGTATTTCTCATCAGCTTCAAATTGTCAGGTTCCTGGAGAAGCTTCATCAACTTTTTATGTTTTGGCAAACCTCGGAATGAGCGTAATAAGTTAACACCGGCCTGGTCAATGTCTTCCTTTTTTTCGCTTTTTAACAACTCCTCAGCTTCTTGTGCAATTTTGTTAATAAGCTTCGTTTGTGCATCAACCAACCTTTTTACTCTTGGATTCATCTCATCAAATTTTTGGTCAGACTGGCCGACAGGCCCTGATATTATCAAGGGTGTTCTGGCTTCGTCAATCAGAACAGAATCAACTTCGTCAACTATTGCATACCAATGCTCACGCTGAACCATCTGTTCAGCTTCGACAACCATATTATCCCGAAGGTAATCGAAACCAAATTCATTATTGGTTCCATAAGTAATGTCCAAATTGTAAATCTTTGCTCTTTCATCATTGTCCATATTCGACTGTATAGCACCCACAGTCAGTCCAAGAAAATCAAAAATTGGCTTCATCCATTCGGAATCACGTTTTGCAAGGTAATCATTTACTGTTACAAGGTGAACTCCCTTCCCTGCAAGAGCATTCAGGTACATTGGCAGTACGGCAACAAGTGTTTTACCTTCACCTGTAGCCATTTCTGAAATGAAGCCTTTATGCAATACAACTCCTCCGATAAGCTGGACATCATAAGGTACCATGTCCCAGACAGCCGGCTGACCTGCATATTCATACCTGTACATTCTTTCTTTTAATCTGCGGCATGTTTCTCTGACTACTGCAAATGCTTCGGGAAGTATATCATCCAAAACAGAATTAATAGTCTTAAAAAGCTCTTTATTAAGTTGCTTTATTCGGTCATTAATGTCCTGAATTTCATCTCCAATCAGGGCTTCATTTCTTAATTTATTATGTAAAGTCTCTATTTCGTCTTCTATTTCCCGGGTATTTTCTTTGATAATTGCTTTAAATTCAAAGGTTTTACCACTTAATTCCTCGTCATTCAATTCACTTAAACCGGCATATATTTCATTGATTTGCTCAATAATTGGTACAATTTTTTTTAAATCTTTTTCGCTCTTAGAACCAAATAATTTTGTTAATATAGTGTTTATCATTATTGTAATATGTTTTATTTTAATGAATAATTTTAATTTATTGTTGACGTAAATCTTTATTATGTATTTAGACAATATTTTATTTTGTTAATTAAATCTATGAAACAGGCTGATTTCAGACAAGTAGAAAAAAGTATCACAAGATTGATTAGAACAAATCGCAAGACGATGGTTATTGTCATTGAGAATGATGCATCGGTAACTGTCAGAGTACCCAAAAGAGTATCAAAAAAAGAAATATTTGATTTCGTAAAAAGCAAGCGGGACTGGATTGCCGAAAAACAGAGGGAAGCCGCTCATAAAGCACGTCAGGCAAGGGCAAAGCGTTTTATTGAAGGTGAAATGTTTTTATATTTAGGTAAATCATATCCTTTGGTTATTACCGATGAAACTTCTTATGCTTTAAGATTCGGTAAATCTAATTTCATCCTTCACACTAAATGCCGGCATGATGCAAAAAATATTTTTATAAAATGGTATAAAAGAATTGCTCTGAAATATTTTACCGATAGAATTAATTATTATTCTCAATTGATGGGAATTCGTTATAAATACATAAAAATTAATAATGCTCAAAGCAGATGGGGTTCCTGTGGATTGAAAGGTACTATCAATTTCACATGGCGGCTTATTCTTGCTCCTCCTGATGTTGTTGATTATGTCGTTGTTCACGAATTAGCACATTTAAAAGAATTAAATCATTCACCCCGTTTTTGGAATATTGTAAAATCTATATATCCTGATTTTCTGTCAGCAAGGAAATGGCTGAGCGATAACGGCCATATTTTAAATATTTAAGAGCTATTAAAATTTAACTAAAGTGTTTGCCGTTACTCTGTTTTTTCATAATGTATTTTGATTATTGATTTATGTTTATTAAGCATTTATACGGTAAATTCATTGAAAAGGATTTACCTTTGGGGGACCAGCTTGCTGCTGCACGTTCTATTTTGGCTAACGAAAGGACATATCTTTCATATCAGAGAACTGCTATAACCATATTGATTGCAGGCTTGACTTTTATCCGGTTTTTTGAAGTTATATGGATTGTAATAATAGGCTGGCTTTTTTTACCGGCAGCTGTCCTTACAATGATTCTTGGTTCATACAGATATTTGAAAATGAGGGATTTAATAGAACATATAGAACATAATTCTGTTGGAAATAATATTAAAAATTAATAAATAAATGAACTGCAAAGAAGCAAGTTTCGGAGTATCTAAATATTTTAGTAAATTCTATTTTTTCGCAGTAAACTGCAGGGAATTAACCCACAATCATGGGATTAAATTTGTTCAATTCTTATTTTATCTGCGATTTTATTAATTTCTCTTTCAATATTATTCAAATCATCTATTGTCCAGTTAAAGGTATAAACCCAATCTTCACTATTTTCCCCCTTCTTTAAAAGGGGATTCAGGGGGATTTCAGAAATTTTTGCTAATCTCGTAAATAACAGTCTTGCTTTAAAATTCTTTTGTTCAGGATACAATTTCATTAGAAAATAAATATAAATTTTCATCTGCAATTCATAGTATTTTATTAAAGTATTTTTTACTTCATTAGACCCCACTCTATTTGTTTTCCAGTCCCAGACTTCCCATTCTCCACTCGCATTTTTAATTAATAAATCTGTTTTAACCAGAAGTAAATCATTTTTGTAAACCATTTGCAAGGTCTGTTCAGGTATAGATTCTTTAATATGCTTAGCATATAATTTTATTAATGTTGTATTTGCTACTGAACTACATTCACTGAAAATTCTACCACTTAATTTATTACTTATTTTTTTATTTGAATCGCTAATCACATTCTCAATTACTTTCCTCAAAATTTTATCATCAATACCGGCATCGCTTTTCAACCAATCCTTTATTCTTTCGAGAACCGAATGAATCAGCGTTCCGGCAAGGCTTCCAACTACATCTTCATCTCTGGTTTTATCAATATGATTAATTGAATCATAATTTATATCATCAACGGAAGGCAGTCCGAATAAATATCTTTTTGCATATTCTTCTGAGTCATTTTGAAAAGTCATCAGTTTTGTTGCAGAGAAAACTTCATTATCAATATCTGATTTCACTCCAGTTAGAAGCATACACGGTTCAGGTTTTTGGTTTATTCTGCCATTTAATTCAAAGTCTGTTTTTTCTGAATAATTAAATAAGAATTTCACTGTATATTTAATTTTGAGAATATGAAATTGATTGTTGTGATAACTTTTCAATGAATCACAAATGCTCATTTCCTTTAAATCTCCGCTTAATGTTAATTTATCATCAAGTGATTTCATTATCATATAGAGTTCACTCTTTTGAAATCCTGTTTGTCTTTTTTTATTTATTGAACCACTAATAATTATATTATTTTCAGCCCTTGTCAAAGCAACATATAATAGTCTTTTAGATTCTGCCCATTCGGCTTTATTTTGTTTATCATTTGCTAATAAATAAGTGGGCGTAATTATTTCTTTATTTATGTCAATAGTCTCATCCCTGGCAATCATTTTGAAAGAAAATCCAAAATCATCGGAAATTATATAAGGTGTATTCCTGGTATGTGAATTATCAGAATTATATAAGCATACCGTATCGAATTCCAATCCTTTGGATGCGTGTATTGTCATTATATTCACAGCATTTTCATCTGATAAGAAAACTGCTTCGCTTTCAGTTAAATCTGCCGAAATTGTCCCCTTGACTTGTTCAACAAAATCATAAAGATTTTTAAAACCTCTTTTTTCAAAATCCCTGGCAATCTGAATCAACTTGTTGATGTTAGCTTTCATCTGTTTTTCTGAAGGCAATTCGGATATGACTGAATTCCAACTGCATAAATCAATTATTTTGTGAATTAACTGCGGTATGGAAATCCTCACAGCACGGTAAGAAAGCTCAGTTAATATTTTCAAAGCTCTTAGACAATTTTGTTCTTCTTTTGAAACAATATCTTTGCTAATTACTTTTTCTTCTATTGAATCACAGTACTTTTTGAACTTACTCCAAAGTGAATAACAATTTTTTATTTCGCCGGCTTTAAATAATATTTCATCAGAGATTTTGAAATATGGCGACCTCAATGCTGCTGCCAATGCTTTGTTGTCGTCATGATTGTGCAAAAAACTTAGGATTGAACATACATCGACAACTTCCTGAGACTTATAGAATCCTTTACCTGAATGTAATATATAAGGTATGTTTTGCTCCTGAAATTCCGAAATTAATTCATCAAATCCTTTCCTTGACCTCCCGAGTATTCCGAAATCACTCCAATCCTTTCCTTGTTTAATAGCAAGATTCTTTATATATAATGCAAGGCTCTTAGCTTCACTTATTACTTCGCTTTCTTCACCTGAATTTTTAAAATCAGTAATTAAAAAAGTAACATTGCCAAAATCTTTATTTGCCAAGTCAATTTCATTATTTATGTTTTCCTTTTCAATGATTCTTGATATCTCTTTATGGCAAACAAGAGAAGAATAGCTGACATCATATTCGGATTCAACTTTTTCGAATAATTTTCCGCACACTTTATTAACAAATGCCGCAGGGACAGGTGCCAGCCTGAATGTAACTGTAAGATTCAGATTACCAAATTTATTATTTACCCCATTTACCGTAGGGGTACTATTATCTTTATTTTCCCCCTTTTCTAAAGGGGGATTATTATCTTTATTTTCCCCCTTTTCTAAAGGGGGATTATTATCTTTATTTTCCCCCTTTTCTAAAGGGGGATTAAGGGGGATTACTAATTCTTCATAATCCCTTCTATTTGTTTCTGCAATATCCTTTTTTGCTTTTTCAAAAACCCTTACATCTGCATTTCTGAAGCCATAAATACTTTGCTTTTCATCTCCCACAACATAAAAATTCAGAGTTCCGTTTACTTTCTTTCCTGTTAGTTCGGGTATCAGTTTTTTAACAATGTCATACTGAAGTTCATTTGTGTCCTGAAACTCGTCAATCATCAGATATTTTATTTTCCTTCTTATTTTTCGTACGACTTCATCATTATTTAACAATTCCGATGTTTTGATTAACTGGTCATCGAAGTCTATGCCTGCTAAAACTTCTTTTTCATCATTTATTATATCAATAACATCAGAAGTAATTTCAGTAAACAGTTTTGCAAAATGAAAGAGCTCTTTGTCTGACTCGCTGTAATCATAAGATGTGCAGATGGGTGCAATATCCTGAAGATTAATTAAATATTGATTAAAATAAAATATCTCATCTTCTTCTAAATATTTTTTTGCTGTTGTTAAATTAATGCTATATCCCGCTTTTATTACATTTTCATTAAAAAGTGTTTTTATTAATACTCCGGTTTTTAATAAAATATTTCCAATTATCCCGGTTTTCAAAGAAGATTTTATATCATTTATAAATTTTTCAAATTCAACAATGATATTTCCAATTTCATTACTTGATAATTTAAGATTAGAAAATTTCTCGGGATTCCTTTTTACTAATAAATCTACTAATTCAGATGCTTTTTCCAAGGTAATAATAGTATTCTCAGTCAATTTCCGAATTATTAATTCATCTCTG
This sequence comes from Bacteroidota bacterium, assembly GCA_021824625.1. Taxonomy (GTDB): domain Bacteria; phylum Bacteroidota; class Ignavibacteria; order Kapaibacteriales; family UBA2268; genus XYC2-FULL-35-21. Next base: position 55,567 of record JAKAKE010000008.1, read on the forward strand.
ATTTGTAGAAAATCTTCTTGGCTATTTTCTTCATAAAATCTTTTCAGCCATTCAAATCTTTCTCGTTTAAATAACAAAAACCTGATTCCATCCTCAACATTTTTTCTTCCGAATGTGAAAATTAATTTTCTTATTCTCTCCCTCCTATCAATATTACCGTTTTCAAGCCATTCCTCCATTGCTTGGACAATTGAATTGGAATAAATTTCTTTCTTTTCATAATTGGTAAGTTCACCGAAATTTGGCGGTAAATTCGTCTCGATTGGAAAACTTCTAAGTAGTGAAGAGCAAAAAGAATGAATGGTAGATATTGGAGTATTGTTCAGTTTATCTCTTATTCGAGCAAGTCTGATTTTTTTTGGAAGATGTGTTTCTTTCTCAATTCTATCTTCAATATTTTTTGAAACTTTTGCTAATATTTCAGATGCGGCTTCTCTCGTAAATGTAATCGCAACAACATTTCTTGGTTCAGTAGCTTTCTCATTGCTCATCAGAATATTAACATACCTTTGCTGTAAAACACTTGTCTTACCTGAACCTGCATTTGCTGTTAATGCAATATGCCTGTCAAAACTTAATGCTTCTAATTGTTCCGGAGTTAACTCTTTTTTCATCGTTTTCATAAAAATTGAAAATCAAATATAATAATTTCAAATTTCTAATTCTCAACTCATTATCATTCAATTCCTCTATTTTCACTATTTTTGTATTTGTAAAATGATTCAGTAAATTCAGAATTCATCATTCATAATTCTTTACTCGTAATTCGTAATTAGTAATTCGTAATTGATTTAGTATGGGCTTTTTCGATAAATTTAAAGATAAAGTAACATCAGCACTTGGTTTCGATAAACTAAGAGACGGTTTGTCAAAAACAAGGTCTTCGTTTGTTGACCGGATTCAGGGCGTTCTCGGTATCGGCAGAAAAATTGACGATTCACTCATAAATGACATTGAGGATATTCTGATTTCTTCTGATATCGGTGTTACCACAACAGACCAGATTATATCATCAATAAAATCCCGTGTCAAAAAAGAAGGATATGAGAATGCTTCAGATGTTTATTCAATCCTGAAAGAAGAACTGCATAAAATTCTGCTTGAATCATCATCTGCTCATAATGATTCGACTTATTCAATAGATAATACAAAAAGACCACACTGTATTCTTATTGTCGGTGTTAACGGTGTTGGCAAAACAACAACCATAGGTAAGCTTGCATATAATTACAGGAATGCCGGGAGGACTGTGCTTATCGGAGCCGCCGATACTTTCCGCGCCGCCGCTAACGAGCAGCTTGAGATTTGGGCAGAACGTGCAGGAGTAGCCATCATACAACAAAAGCCCGGTGCTGACCCTGCCGCAGTAGCTTTCGACACTCTTAATTCAGCAATTTCAAAAAATACCGATGTTGTAATTATTGACACGGCAGGCAGGCTCCACAATAAAGCCTATCTTATGGCAGAGCTTGAGAAAATAAACCGCGTAATGAAAAAGCTAAAAGATTATGCTCCTAATGAAGTCTTTCTCATACTTGATGCAACTACCGGACAGAATGCGATTCAACAAGCTAAAGAATTTATGAAGGTCGCCGATTTGACAGGTATAATTCTTACCAAACTTGACGGTACCGCCAAAGGTGGTGTCATTGTTCCTATAGCTAATGAATTAAAACTGCCTGTCCGCTACATAGGAGTAGGGGAGAAAATAGATGACCTGCAAGTCTTCGACCCGACTGCCTTCATAGAAGCACTTTTCAATAGTGAATAATGAAGAGTGAACAGCGAATAATTAAGGTTAAAAACTTCATTTTTATTTTTTTTCATTAGTAATTAGTAATTAGTAATTGGTAATAGGTAATTATTGCTCAGCTTCCATTCCAAAGGCAGCCCATTCTTCCTTCGATGGCCCAAAAACGCCGGGAACTTTGAGTCCGGCTTGTCTCATCAATACTGTTATTTGGGCTCTGTGATGAATCTCGTGTCTTATGAGTGAATCAAGAATAAATCCTTTTTTCCATTTCTCACCATACATATCAACTTCTTCATCGAGAGAATCATCTGTCCATCTTTTCTTAACTTCATCGGCAATATTTTTACTTGCTGCATTATAAGATTCAACGATTTCCTTCACAGTCTTTGGAACGGCAGATTTATCAATCATTATTTTATCTACCAAACCGGCTTTTTCAGGCATTTCATATAATGTCCAAACTATGTGCCATGCAAGAGTGCCGATTGACCTTCCTTCGGAATAGACCTTTTGACTTAGTGATTCATCTGTCAGACTATTGAAAATATTTAATGTACTTTCACTTTCATTTTTCCAGTCTTCAATAAAGTCTTGTACTTTCCTTACCATAATTAAACCCTTCAATAATTTTCCAAAATTTATTATTTATTTTTGTTTTCAAAAATTTAATTTAATAAATGCTAATTTAGGAAAATAATTTTCTATAAAAATTTTAAAATGAAAGATAAAATTGTATATATCTGCCAATCCTGCGGCACTCAAAGCATGAAGTGGCTCGGCCGCTGTAATGAGTGCGGCACTTGGGGTTCATTTGTCGAGGAAGTAATTAAGTCCTCATCAAAGAGCAAAGGGCATACCTTAAAAAAAGCAGATATTGTTAAGCTTGGTTCAATAAGCAATGAAAAGGAATACAGGCTCAAATCGGGAATACCTGAATTAGACAGGGTTCTCGGTGGCGGGATTATTCCCGGTTCTTTGGTATTAGTAGGAGGAGACCCCGGAATTGGCAAATCCACACTAATGCTCCAAATGTGCGGCGGTTTAAAAAATAATAATCCACTATATGTTACAGGTGAAGAATCTCTCGAGCAAATAAGGTACAGGTCGCAGCGATTAGAAAATATATCTGATGACTTATTGCTTCTTGCCGAAACAAACATTGAGCAAATAAATTATGTTATAAAATCAGAAAATTGTAATGTTGCTGTCGTAGATTCTATCCAGGCTGTTTTTTCTGACAGGATTGACTCAGCACCGGGTTCCGTTGTGCAGGTCAGAGAATGTGCTTCACTTCTAATGCAGACAGCAAAGCAAACAGGAAAATCAATTTTCATAATCGGACATGTAACAAAAGAAGGTATAATAGCAGGACCCAAACTTCTTGAGCATATGGTTGACACTGTCCTTCAGTTTGAAGGAGAAAAGAATTATTCATACAGGATTTTGAGAGCGGCTAAAAACAGGTTTGGCTCCACAAATGAAATCGGGATTTTTGAAATGATCCAATCGGGTCTTAAAGAAGTTAAAAATCCTTCTGAAATATTTCTTGCTCACCGGAATAATGAATCTTCAGGTATAGCTATTGTAGCGGCTCTCGAAGGAACTCGCCCGCTTCTGCTCGAAGTGCAGGCATTGGTTACTCCCTCATATTATGGAATGCCTCAGAGAACTGTGAACGGATATGATTTGAGACGTGTTCAGATGCTTCTTGCAGTGCTTGAGAAAAGGCTTGGTCTAAGGTTTAGCCAGCATGATGTTTTTGTAAATGTTGCCGGTGGATTATACCTTGAAGACACATCGGCGGATTTGGGAATAGCCGCGGCATTGGTAAGCTCCCTGCGGGA
>JAKAKE010000161.1 GCA_021824625.1 Bacteroidota bacterium
CCGAAGCATGCAAAATGCGAGGATGGTTCTAATCAATTCAAAATTCACAATTGATAATTGATAATTGATAATTGTACTGTCCTAAATAACATTGACTTTTGAATCAACTAAACAGAGTTAAAAAAAAATGGACAGTAGTAAGAAGAAGAGTAAACGACTTTATTCACCAGAGTAAAGTTTGAAGTTACTTTCAACACATGGCAGAGCTGTAAGTATTTGCAATTGTGTATATGAGCATTCTCATAAAGAGCGAGTTAACGATATAATAAAAATCGAGTATCTTAACTGCTTAGTCATAAATTATTATGAAAAATTGAAAAGCAAATTAACAAGAGCAGTTAGATTATACAACGAAGATAGGACTCATTGGAGTTTGGACTGCAAGACGCCTTGTAGTTATGAAAAGGAACTTGCAGTTATTCCAATAAATGAAAGAAAATCCATGATATAATTTTCAGGACCAAAAAAGTATGGTTTACAATATACATTATTCAATTAATTATGGACAACGTATTTCAGGACAAGACAATTAAAAATAAAAAATTATGAAATATTCATATTATGAAGTATTCATATTAAGAACACCATATTTAAATAAAATGACAGAGCCATATTCCATTTTATTTTGAACACTTTTTTTCTTAACTTACAAGTTTGGAATCAATAATTTGTTGTTGTATTCGATTATATTTTAAGAAAAAATAAGGATAAAAAGATGAAAAAATATTTACCGTTTTTTGTTTTGTTAATATTAGCTTCTTCAATTGAACTTTTATCACAATATGATGCGAGACAACTCCCTGAATACCTCGATATCAACTGGGTAAATAGAGATAGAGCCGAAAGTAGGGGCAGAAAAGTATTCTATAAGAATTTCCCACCTGAAGCCATGAAAAAATATAACGGTTCGGATAGGATTATGGCAGATGGTTTTGAAATTAAAAATCTGTCTTTAGGTAATAATAACCAATCTGAGACATGGATTACTTATAATCCGGCTAATCCGGATAATCTTGTAGCAGGTGCTAATGATTATGGTTATCTTAGCACTCAAACAGGTTATAGAATGAGTGCTTATGCGACTTTTGACGGTTTTAAAACTTGGGCTCATTCTGCTACTCCTGATAACAATGGTTTTCCAATTGAAATTCCTGCAAATTTTAATATGCTGGTATTTGATCCGGGAATAACTTTCGATTCGCGGGGTTGGTGTTATTATTCTTATGGCGTCGCTCAAATTGATGCACAGGACAGAAATTATGATAATGGGTTATTTGTCTGCAGGTCAAAGGATGGAGGCAGAACATGGGAAGACCAAGTACCGGTAGCATTTTCAATGCAGGGTACTTTAAACCAGGTTTTTCATGACAGATATAGTATAACTGCCGATGTCAATATTAATTCTCCATTCAAAGATAATATATATATTACATGGAAAAGGTTTATTCAAAGTCCAGGTATTTGCTTTTCTAAGTCATCTGATGCCGGTGAGAGTTGGTCACAACCATACCTTATTCCCGGCGGTAATACCTATCAATCTCAATCGGCTATACCTGTTGTTGGCACAAATGGTGAAGTATATGTTGTTTGGAGAAATCCAAATGATAATAATGAAGATGAAGTTTTATTTCAAAAATCAACCAACGCAGGAACTACATGGCTTGGTAGCCCGAAAAAAGTGCAATCGGTTGTACCGATAGGTACGGTAAATTCCGTTAGCCACCGTGATGTATTGGTTAAAAAGGGGAATATGAGAGTGTCCTCTTTGCCATATATAGCAGTTGATATGTCTAATGGCCCAAGAAGAGGATATATTTATATTGTTCAGACAGGTAAGGATGAAAACGGATTGACGAGACTTTATCTTGCTAAGTCAACTAACGGTGGAGCAGACTGGGCGAGTAAAATACGTATTGATGACAATCAATATGGAAATGACATGTGGTTTCCGAATATATGTGTTGACCCTGTCACAGGATTGATATCAGTAGTTTATTACAGCTCTCAAAATGACGCTGATAATAAAGGATTCGATGTTTATCTTGCTGTTTCTAATGACGGTGTGAATTTTAGGAATATCAGGATTACCCCGCAAATGATTTACCTCGACAGTCCTGAAGATATTATCGGTGATGAAGGTAATTATTACTGGGGCGATTATACAAGCATTACCTCCTATAATGGTAAGATTTATCCATGCTGGTGGATGCCAAGCGGCTATAATACAGCCTTCTGGACAAATGATGTTTATGTTGCGTTGCTTTCTACAAATCCGAAACCGCCAACAGGACTTGTTGCTACAAGCAATTACCAGTCTCCTAATAGTGTTTCTTTAAATTGGATTGACCCTACAGTTAATCAAATTTCTGACCCGCTCGGAGACTTTGTAATAATTATTAAACGTAATGATGTTGAAATAGCCCGTGTGAATAAAGGAATTCAAACTTATGCCGATTTAAGTGCCGTTGATGGGCAACAATACACCTACAGCGTATATACACATACTACTGAGGGTCTCGAAAGCGGATTGATTTATACAAGTATTGTTGCAGGAGGTGGTTTGAAACCGTTTCCTCCATCAAAATTATCGGTCAAACCTACGAGCAATGGGGTGGCCTTATCTTGGGAAAACCCTACGTACCATACAGACAGTACATATAGTCATGATGTAATTAAAATTGATATTTATGTTGATAGTATTAAAAATCAAACTTTTTCCGGGAGTATCCAGGCAGGTCAAATCTCAAGCATAGCACTTAATATTCAACCTAATCAATTTCATTTAATTAAACTGAAAGCAATAGCAAAAAGAGGACAAGTTGAAACGGAAAGCGATTTTTCTTCTGAATTTATTGCGTATGCCGGAGATGTTTTAAATAAATTGGTAGATAATTTCGATGCAACACCCGACCCTATTGCAAAATATACTACCGAAGGATGGGGAACAACAACTGTTAAGAGTATATCTGCACCTAATTCTCTTACTGATTCTCCCAACGGCAAGTATGAGAATAATGCTTTTAATTATATTTATTTCCCTCCTGTTGTAATTTCTCCTGATAGCACTACTTTGAGTTTTGAACATATTGCAATCATTCATAAAAATGGCGATTATGGAATTGTTTATGTATCCTCTGATTTTGGTGCTACATGGAAAGGTGTATTATCTGTTAATTCAGACAGGTCACCCGGATTTACCGATGACATAGCTACGAGTTCATGGTACAGCGAAAGAATAGGGTTATCAGATTATATCGGTGATACTGTAATGGTAGCATTTGAATTATATTCAAACAATTTCAACAACCGGGACGGATGGTATATTGACGACTTAAGGATTGACGATTTGCCGGCTCTTGTGGATGAGCTAAATTATACTTATTCCGGTTTAACGCTTGTTGCTTCACCCAATCCAGTTTCAAATAATACGAAAGTTAGTATATTTTTACCTTTTAGCGATAATGCTGTTATTTCACTTTATGACATTTTTGGAAATGAAGTTATTTCACTTTATAAAGGAAGAATAAATTCGGGGTTCTTTGAACTATATATTGATGCTGTAAATTTGGATGATGGTGTGTACTATTGCAGAGCTAATATTGGAAAAACAAGCAGGACGATTCCGATTGTCGTTAATAAATGATAAATTTAATTACATGATTAAAGCGGTAAACAAATGTTTACCGCTTTTTTTTTAAAATTTTGTATTAATATTGATAAAAGAAAGTTGACAAATTGTTTAAATGATAATGAAGAAAAAGAACCGGAAATTTGATATTGAGACACCTGATAAAGTAGAAGATTCCCGATTTATAGATATTCTAATAAAAAGGGTAGAGAATTTTCTATTAAATGAACTTTACATCGAAGACGGTGATAGAATACTGGTCGCTGTGAGTGGAGGCGTTGATTCGATTACTTTGCTTGATATCATGGTTCGGCTCTCGAGGATTCATAATTTAAAAATATTCCCCGTTCATTTTAATCATAAATTGAGAGGGAAACAATCAGATGAAGATGAGAAATTTGTAAAAAAAATTTCAACTTCTTGTGGCTTACAATTTTTTTCTGGATACGGTGATGTTAAGCAATATGCAAGAAAAAATTCATTAAGCATTGAACATGCCGCACGGATTCTTCGGTATAATTTTCTCGAAAGAGCAGCTCATCATTTTAATTGTTCAATAGTGGCTACTGCTCATACTTTAGATGACCTGGCAGAAACCTTCTTTCTCAATTTATTCAGAGGTACAGGACTTACCGGATTATGTTCTATACCCAAAAAGAGGCCTCTTACGAGAAAAATCAGCATTATAAGGCCTTTACTTAATTTATCGAAAGAAGAATTAATAATTTATGCTGAACACATAGGGCTGAAATGGAGAGAAGACGAAACAAACTTACTTATGAATTTCACTCGGAACAAAATAAGAAGAAAACTTTTGCCATTCATTAAGGATGAATTTGAACCATCAATCGCCGAGAAAATAAATAGAACAGCAAAATTATTAACTGGTGCTGATAGATTCATTCGGGAATATATTATTTCAATTCTTGATAAAATAACATTCAACAAAACATCTGAAGGATTTTCAATTAAATTGAATATGTTTAATTCATTAGATGAATTTATTCAGGGTGAGATTCTTCAGGATTTAATTACAACAAAATATCAGCAGACTCCTTTACCCATGAATATTGTTGACAGAATCAAAGCTTTGGCAGATTCGAACATTGGTACGATTGTTGATATTAATAAATATTTGTTTGCTTTAAGGGACAGAAACAGTATTATAATCGGTAAAAGGAAAAAAAACCTTGTAAAAAGAATCGAGATTGAAAAACCCGCAGTTATGGGTGCACTTGCTGAATACGAGATTGACGGAAATAAAATTTTTCTGAGTGAAGTAAATAAAAGAAGTGTGAGATTGGTTGAATCCGGAACCGTAGAATTTCTTGATTTTGATTTGGTAGCATCCCGGTTGCTCATCAGAAGATGGCAAAAGGGGGACTCTTTTACACCTTTAGGTATGAAAGGGAAAATGAAGGTGAGTGACTTCCTGATAAATAATAAAATTTCCCTGAATGAAAAACAGGATGTTTTATTATTAACAACCGGTAATGATATTATTTGGGTTTGTGGACTCAGAATTGATGACAGATTTAAAATAACAGGCAATACAACCAGATATTTGAGAGTGGAATTAGTCAAACATATATAAAAGAGTGTTGAGTGTTCGGAGTGGAATTAGAAAATAGTAATTATTCATTAGTAATTAATTAAGAGAAGTGTAAATTATGGAACAAGATATTATGCAAAGTCATCCAAATACTGTATTCATCAACCAGAAAAAGTTTAAGGTTCTATTAAGAGAATCCGAAATCAAACAATTGGTTTCTAATATCGCAGAGAGAATCAATGAGGATTATTTTGGAAAAAAGCCATTATTTTTAATTGTGCTTAAAGGCTCAATGTTCTTTGCATCCGACCTTCTGAGAAAAATTGAATTAGAATGTGAAATTGACACTGTTTCTGCCAAGAGCTATGGAAATTATATGAAAAGCACAGGTGAAGTGAATCTGATGATTAGCAAGTTGGACGTAACAGGAAAAGATATTATTATACTCGAAGATATTGTAGATACCGGCTATACTTTGAATAAATTAATTGAAAAACTTAAATTCTTAAATCCGGCTTCTATTGCAATAGCGACTTTATTATCAAAACCTGCTATGAGAAAAATAAATATAGACCTGAAATACATTGGATTGGAGATACCTCCGTTTTTTGTAATTGGGTATGGACTCGATTTTAGTGAATTTGGCAGGAACTTACCGGCAATTTATTCTCACGAAGAAGAGTAGAAGCAGTCTAAAGTCTAACAAACAAATTATTTGTTTTAATATAATCCTCGACTTTCCGGGGAACATACTCATTGATTGATTGACCCTCGAGGAGTTTCAGTCTGACATCGGTTGCCGATATTTTTATAATCGGAGAAGATAGAATAATTGGAGATATATTTCCAATTCTTAGCAATTTTTTCAATTCCATTGGTTCAGAAAATCCTTCTCTCATTGCTATACATAAATGAGTATTTTTCAAAATCCAATCCCATTCTTTCCATTCCTTAAAGCTGACAGCCTGGTCACTACCGATTAAAACAAAAATTTCTGAATTAGGGTGTTTTGATTTTAAGTATTGAATTGTATCATAAGAATATGATATCCCTCCTTTTTCAATTTCATAAGTATCAATGACAATTCTTTGTTCATTAGCAAAAGCGAGTTTTAGCATTTGAATCCTATGCCCGCCCTCAATTTGTATATTGTTATTAACAGTTGTTTTAAATGGTGAAATATTTACAGGAATAATATAACATTTGTCTATGTTTAGCTCTTGAATGAATTGTTTTACTATTGCAATATGAGCATTATCAATTGGATTAAATGTCCCTCCGAATATCCCAATTCTATTAAGACTTTTCATGTACGACTTCAATAATAGAGAATAAAATCATATTTCAAAATTACCAAATTATAATAATTTAGCCTAATAGACTATGAATGAAGCACAATTCGTAATAAGTAATTATTAATTAGTAATTAATTTAGTTCCCGGTTCAAGCAGAGTCAATGTTTTCAATGAAGCATTGAGTTCGGCTTTTGCTCCGAGAGGTAACATAAGTTGATTATCAAAGTGGCCGAATGGTAAACCAATTATAGCGGGAATGTTCAAAGGTTTGATTCTTGATTCAATTACCTCGCGAATGGTAAAAGAATAATCAGGAAAAAAGTTTCTTTTAACATCTATGTTTTGCATATACCCGACAATAATACCTGCCGCTTCCTGAAGTTTTCCTGCGAGCCAGAGATGGCTAAGCATTTTATCAATCTTATACGGCTCTTCCTGAACTTCTTCAATCAATAGTATTTTTCCTTTTGTATCAATTTCATAAGGTGTACCAAGAGAAGAAATTAACATAGTCAAATTCCCACCAACAAGTCTTCCTTCCACAACACCGCCGGCAAGGGTCTGAATTGTTGGAAAAGTAATTTTAATAGGAACAAATTTTTTATTTGTAAAAATTAATTTTTTTATTATTTCAATAGATTGTTGTTGAAAGTAAGTTGATGCTATTGCACTATGGAATGTAACAACTCTGCTTTTTTTCAAAATGGAATTTATAAGTATTGTAATATCACTGAAACCAATAATTATTTTAGGATTCTGCCTGATAATATCAAAATCAAGTAACGGGAGTATTCTCATTGAACCATAGCCACCTCTGGCACAGAGTATGCATTCAACAGATTTATCTTGTATGAAACCCATGAACTCATTAGCTCTTTCATCATCAGATGCTGAAAAGTATTTATATTTATACTGCCTTTCATTTACGGAATTACCTGAAACTATCTTGCATCCCATTTTTTGAAAAAAATATATTCCGTTATGAATTTCCCACATATTAGTCGGGCTGGCTGGTGCTGTAACTGCAACAACTGAGGCTTTTTTCAAAGGAGCGGGGTATATTAATTCCAAATCCCGAGGTATTTGTATATCTTTTAATTTGAATGAGTCTTCTTTGAATAAAGAATCATTTTGAAAAGAATTTACATTCCCTTTTAATAAAAGTGGAGCAAAAACACTTGATGCAGCAGCTATTCCAATAAAATCTCTTCTTTTCATTATTCTATAATTTTATTTATTAATTTGTAGGGACAGAATATTGTTCTGTCCCTACTGTACCATTTTGAAAAATAAAGCAAACCATAAGCCAAAATTACATAGAAATTAGGTTAAAAGACTAAAGCTATAAGTCTTCTATGCTATTTATTGGCAATGACGCTGGAATTAGCTAATTTTGAACAATTGGAAAGGTGCAGGAGTGGCTTAACTGGCACGCCTGGAAAGCGTGTGTATCGAAAGGTACCGTGGGTTCGAATCCCACCCTTTCCGCAGAATCAATAACGAATTACGAGTTAGTTATATAATAATTATCAAGTTAAAGCGTATTTAATTCAAATTATTTTTATCATTTTATTGGAAGGTTGTTATGAATAGTATTATAAGAAAAACTTTTATTTGTCTTTTTGCTCTCAGTTTCATTAGTCTAACATCTAATGCTCAGACTACTCACAAGGTTGAACCTACAAAAGAAAAAACCAACAAAATTGAAATAAAGACTGAAAAGGAAATCAAAGATGCTAATGTTATAAAAGTATCGGATGATAAAGTCAACACAAATGCAAAATCACATTATTGCAAGCACTCAAAGGAATGCAAGGATGAAAAAGACAAAAGCACAACAATGAACAGCAAAGATTGCTGTAAAGACAAAAGCACAACAATGAACAGCAAAGATTGTTGTAAAGACAAAAGCACAACAATGAACAGCAAAGATTGCTGTAAAAATAAAAACAAAGATAAATGTGGCCATGAAGTCAAACCTGAAACGAAGTAAATATTTCATTAAATAAAGAAATAAATCTTGGGACCTGTCTTGTTAAAAACGAGACAGGTTTTTTTTTAATCATTAAATAATTGCAATTAAAATTCCACTTTTAGCAATTATGTGTACATTAATGCGTCAAATGAATAATTATAAACTATTTAGAAACATTTGTTTTAAATTGGAGAATTGATGAGCGATAATATCGGACAACAAAATAGAGATGATAAAAAAGATGATAAGAAAATGAATCCTTTTGGTGATTTTAATAAGATGGGCGGACCAGCTAATCCACAAGCAAAAATGCTACGCAATATTTTTCTTTGGCTCATTATTTTTGGAACCATAATTACCATTTATGTATTTGTTCAGGGAAACAAGAAACCTGAATGGCCCGTCACTTATACTCAGTATGTTTCCTTCCTTAATGAGAATTTAATATATAAAGCAATTATAAAAAAATCACAATTGAATGATTATGAATTTCACGGAATTCTCAAAAAAAAGGTAACAGTAGCTATAGATGGCCAATACCGCGAAGTCAGAAATTTCGTTACCAAGCTGGGTGTTCTTGATTCTAAAACCGAAGAACTTTGGGCATCGAAAGGCATAGAATGGACGTACGAAGAGAGTGAAAGCCCGTTGTGGGGATACTTACTTTCGATTCTGCCGTGGATTATGATTATAGGTTTATATATTTTCTTTATGAGGCGTATGCAGGGCGGAGGCTCCAGAGGTATATTTAGCTTTGGCAAAGCACGTGTCAAATTACTGTCTGAGCAACAATCAAAAGCAACTTTTAAAGATGTTGCCGGTGCGGATGAAGCAAAGTATGAACTTGTTGAAATAATAGAATTTCTTAAAGAACCTGCAAAATTCCAACGTCTCGGAGGCAAGATTCCAAAAGGCGTTTTATTGTTGGGCCCTCCCGGAACAGGCAAAACCTTACTCGCAAGAGCAGTAGCCGGGGAAGCAGGTGTTCCTTTCTTTTCAATGTCAGGTGCCGATTTCGTCGAAATGTTCGTTGGTGTCGGTGCAAGCCGGGTTCGTGATTTATTCGAGCAGGCTAAGAAAAGCTCACCATGTATTGTCTTCATAGATGAAATTGATGCAGTCGGAAGACACAGAGGCGCAGGCTTAGGCGGTGGTCATGACGAAAGAGAACAAACACTTAATCAATTACTCGTCGAAATGGACGGCTTCGAACAAAATAGTGGTGTAATTATCATTGCTGCTACAAACAGGCCTGATGTACTTGACCCGGCATTACTTAGACCAGGAAGGTTCGACCGGCAGGTTGTCGTTGACATGCCCGATATAAAAGGCAGGGAAGGTATTTTTAAAGTACACACGAAAAATATTCCTCTTGGTGATGATGTTGACCTTGAAGTGCTTGCACGAGGTACTCCCGGTTTCTCAGGTGCAGACATTGCTAACATAGTAAATGAAGCGGCATTACTCGCCGCAAGACGCACAAGCGATAAGGTAACAATGTATGACTTCGAAAATGCAAAAGACAAGGAGATGATGGGACTTGAACGCAAGAGTATGGTTATCTCGGAAAAAGAAAAGGAAGTAACATCATACCATGAAATGGGTCATGCACTTGTTGGCAAATTCATGCCCGAATCAGACCCTGTTCATAAAGTTACTATTATACCTCGCGGCAGGGCATTAGGCTCTACTTCAACTCTTCCCTTGGAAGACAAGCACTCATTTTCAAAAACATATATAGAAGCCCGCATTGTAACTTTACTCGCCGGCAGGGCGGCTGAAAAGCTCATTTTCAATCAGCTTACAACAGGTGCGGCTAACGACCTCGAGCAAGCTACAAAGCTTGCACGCAAAATGGTTTGCGATTGGGGTATGAGTGAAATTCTTGGTCCCGTCAAGCTTGCAAATCACCAGGATGAAGTGTTTCTTGGGCGTGAAATCTCACAACCCCGCGACCACAGCGAACGTACAGCCCAAACAATTGATGATGAAGTGCGTAATATTTTAAATTTAGCAAGCGTTAAAGCACAGAGCATTTTGAGCGAGAACGTAGAACTTCTTAACCGTCTCTCAAAAATACTTCTCGAACGTGAAGTCCTCGACAGCGAAGAATTGAATATGCTTGTTGATGGCAAGGAACTGCCTCCAATCAGCAAAAATGCACTGAACGCCTTGAAGACGATTAAGGTGGGAGAAGGGAATAATTAGAAAAGTAATTAAAAATAATTTTATTAAATTCGTACAGTAATTAATTTTAATAAAATAGAATAATATATATTTACTTTATTTTTATTTAATTTGTTAAATAAATTATTGAAGACTTATGTACTTGAGGTTTTTCAATTATTTAATAATTTTTGCAATATTAACTTACCCAATCTTCGGGCTTGATAAGCATATTAAATGGATAAAATCAGGACATGCTGTTCCAATAAATCACACAACATACCTAAATAATAATTCACTAGCAGTTTCAACAGATGTCGCAGGTTATTTAAAGTTATGGAATTTAGATTCTAATAGAATAGATGCTTTCTATATGGTTTCAAATGGATCTCCAACGGTATATCCAACAAACGATCCATCAGAATTGATTATTCAATATGGTAATCAATTTTCACTTATAAGTATTGATGGAAAAATAATTAAATCAAAATTTCTTAATACAGGTATACTATCATATGATTTAACAGAAAAAAGGGATTTAATAGCAATAAGTTATTTTTACAAAAGCCGCTCATATGGAAAGGATCCGGTTGGAGAATATGGTTGTGGTGTTGAGATTTGGGACCTTAATAATGATTCATTATGGTTTATAAAACAAACATATAAAAGTGGTAAATTAGGAGATTTAATATTACCAACAATTTTTGACAGATTTGTATCTTTTTCCTCAGATGAAAAAATTATAGCAATTAGTCATGATAGTGGATATGTCAATTTTTATCAAATTTCTGATGGTAATTTTTTAAGTTCAATTAAGTTAAATTCAGATACAATAACTTCGATGTATTTTAAAAATGATATATTAATAATATCCGATAATCATGGAAATATAAAAGCCTGGGAATATCCAGCAGGAAATTTATTATATAATTTTAATAAATTTCAGAATATATACTCAACAATAAAATCAACTAAATTTCTTTCAAAAGATAATAAGTATTTAATAACATATAAAAATCCGAATCATGATTCTTTAGACGTTATTTTCTTATGGGATTTAAATAAAAATAGTATTGATGATTCTGTAAAGATAAATATTAAAGGTTTAAATTATTATACATTTTCATATGATCGCAAAAAGATACTCTGCATTTTAAAAAATAATGAACTGGTTGAAAAGAATATACTGGACACTAATCAAATTCAGAAATTATCACTAAATTATGGTGCTATTAATTCAATTGATTTCAATGATAGTTTATTGATTGCAGCTTATTCTAATAAGGATATAAAAATTCATTCCATAAATGACGGAGAAATTCTAGAATCAATTACGGATACATCTGGTATACCATGTAATGTTCTCATTACAAAAGATAGCAAGAATATATTTTCATCTTATAGAAGTATAATAAAGAAATGGGATATGGTAAGTAAAAAAGAAGAATTTAGAATTTTGAGAAATTATGATATTTCTTCATTAGTATTAAATATAAACGAAACAATTTTATTTTCCACACAATATTTCGGTGAAAACTGCCCATGGGAAACAAGTTCAGGTAATTCAGCATACGATTGTTTTTTTCATTATTTTGAAGGTTTAGGATTTTCAGGTAATTTATGTATATCACCTAATGGAAATAATTTAGCTTTCATTATTTCTGATCGTGGTTCATATCATGTTAATTTCGCACATATTCCTGGGAACACATATAAGTCTTTGAATATTAATAATCAAAGGAGTGGAATAACTAAAATGAGTTATTATAGTGATGACAAAATAGTTTTTGGTAATAATGGTGGTGATATTCAAATTTGGGAAGTTGGTAAAATTAATGGAGATGAAAAATTATTGAAGATATTTAAAGCTCACATTGGAACTGTTAAAGGGGTTGTTGTAACAAGCGATTCAACCGTTTTAATAACTGCAGGTACGGACGGTTATATTAAATTTTGGAATTTGTACAATTATCAAAGTGTATGTTCTATCTTTGTAAAAACCCTAATAAATGTAATCAAATTAATTAATGACAATTCCTTATTGGTTGCTACTGAGGATGGTAATTTTATTATGTATAATATTGATGAATATATTAAAGCTACACAAGAATCAAGTATACCAGACCCTGAAATTTCAAATGTATTTTTCAATATTTATCCTAATCCAGTTAGTGATATGGCATATATTCAATATAATTTTCCTATCCCAACACAAATGAAAATTGATATCATAGATATATTCGGAAAAATTATAAAGAGTTTTAATTTTAATAATGAAAATCAAGGAATTAATCAGGTCAATTTAGATTTAAGTGATATTGGAACTGGTTTTTATATAGCAAAAATGACTCTAAATAATAAAGAACAAAATTTAATTGTTTTAAAATTTATTAAGAATTGATTTTATAATTTAATTATACTTAAAATTCATATCTAAACAACACTGATGTGTTATTTTTATATTATTACAACTTCATCTTCTTAAATTTCAGGTATCATTTTAATTATTATAATCATCAGTACCCGATAGCAAAGTCTATATACAATTTTATTTCAAGGAGAAAATTCCATCGTATGATTGAAATAATAAAAATTTAAAAGCGTCATTTTTTTTTGTAAATTAAAAATTAATATGTTTTGATACTATGACAAAAATTGAAACAATAAACCATGAAATTTCTTTACTGTCTGAAAAATTAGTTGATGAAGTATTCGATTTCATCAATTATCTAAAACACAAAGATAGTATTGAGAATCTTGATATGTACAAGGCTAATGAATCTGCCTTGAAAGAATGGCTTAAGGAAGAAGAGGATAAAGCATGGCAGAATTTATAAAAGGAGATGTTAATGTTTTACTATTTCCTTAATGATACATTATGAAAGCATCTTTTCCGTTTTTTTCCTCACCTTTGGTATTGCATTTATAATTGCTCTTAAAACTTTATT
>JAKAKE010000083.1 GCA_021824625.1 Bacteroidota bacterium
GGTTTTTGTTCCTTTGTTTTATTATTATAAAGTATAGTCATTTCTGGTAAACCTGTGCCGATTGTAATTTCCTGATTATTTACAGGTTTATTTTTTATAAGTTCCTGATTTGTCTTACAAACACAAATAATACCCCACTGTGTAATGCCCGGATAATTTTTATTACCTCCTGGTGTATACATATTTAGTTGTTCCACAATAAAGCCATACTTAGTTAAAAGTTTGCGTATTGTTACCGGAGAAAAATAAAAAAAATGGTCAGGATGTACTATTTCTATTGACTCATTTGCAGTCATAAAAAAATCAAAATTATAAGCATTTGGAACCGATACAATAAGCTTGGCGCTTTTATGTAAACATATCTCATGCAGATTTTTTAAAGCTTCACCGGGATTAGGTATATGCTCAAGAACTTCTGCAAATAAAATAACATCACAATCAACTTCCATCAGGTTTCGTAAGTCAACATAAGGATTAGAAATATCTAACAGACAATTATTATTATCATTAGTTAAATTTCTATATTTTTTCAAATCAATTTCATTAATATCTACACCGTACAAGCCATTGGTTATGTTCTTTAATTCAGTGTGTAATATTTTTGAAGAATCAAACTTTGATTCCAAAAAAGGGCTGTCAAGGAATCCGAAATGAATTACATTTTTTGATCTACAGTAATCTTTTATAAATTCTATTCTTTCAACAATATTAAAATTTTTGATTTGATTGATAAATATATCATCATGATTAATATTTTCGCTAGTTAAAATATTAGAAATCAGATTATTCTTATTAATAAATATATTCATTATTTATCCTCATCTTATTGTTTTCCAAGTTAACAATGGCCATGTACTACATCGCAGTCCACCAGAACGATTTCCCTCAACTGCTTTTTCCAGGCTTCATATATGGGAGCTTCCGACTGAGCTACAGTGCTTTCCCACAGAATTTCGTCTGCTGCTTCCAGCAATTGTTGTATTGACATATCTCTCGATTTCACTCCAACGGCATGAACTGATGATAAATAAGGCTCATGCTTCCATGATTCGCTTTTTGTTTTTATGTTGATGAAACCCATCTTCTCCAAGGTCTGTTCAAATCTTTCAGGAAACCAATGGTCAATGTGGTATCCCCAGGAGCTTACCTGGTCACCTGCGAGATGGCGGATAACACCTGTCTTAACATTCCATTTGTTTGTTGACAGAAAAGTCTTTGCACTTCCTTCGAAATCGGGAGTCTCGATATATAGTTCACCACCAACTTTCAGCCACTTGTGCCAGCGAATCAGCAGAGCCAAAGCCCCGACACGGCTGAAATGCTCGAAAACATGATGCAGCCTTATTTCATCAACTGAATTATCAGGTATTTGAAGCTTGGTTATATCTGCGAACACATCAGCCTTCACATTCATTATCTCATGCTCCGAAGGAGGATAGTCAACGTTTATATATCCGATGAAATGCTGTTCACCGCATCCAAGATGTAACCTCAGCGGCTTTCCTTCCGTCCATAATTTTTTTTCTTTTATTTCCTGAATAAAATTAAAAGGTTTTTTTTCTTCTGTTTTAATTTCTAATGGTTGTGATACTATGGGTTGCGGCTCCGAAGCCTTTTCGGTTAATGTTTTTTGATAATAATCAGATACAAATTCTTTTGCATAAGTTGGGACAGACAAAATAACATCATCAAAAATGATTGAATATCTTCTACCTCCCTGATTAAGCAAATCAAGAACTGTCTGAATATCGGGCCAATGGCTTTTGTCGTGAGGTAAGGGTGGTGGAGCAAGAAATATCCTTGCATCATCAATCAGAATAAAATTTTCAATTTCACTATTATTGATTGTCTCAATTTCATTTAATAGGGGACACTCATCACCTATACCAAAAGTTATATCTCCGTTGTAATGTGCATCTAACCAAAAAATAGCAGGCTGATTAAGTCGTCTAATTATATCAGAAAGCTTTCTCTTTGAATCACCCAATATAAATTCGATGTTCGAAATATTTCCAAAATTTTGCTTACATTCATTATACAAATCGAGTGATGCTTCAATTGTAAACACCTTTTCAAAATTCTTAGATGCCCAGACCGAAGTCGAGCCTTTGAAAGTTCCCGTCTCGATAAAATATCTGATATTGAAATTGTTCTTCAAATCGAGAACAAACTTCTCCGGCGCACCGGAGTGAACCATTCCCATCTGCTTACTCCAACTTTTTTTTAAAAAAGATTTATTCTGTCATTCTGAGCATAGCGAAGAATCTTAATTGACTTAAAGAAGCAGATTCTTCATTTCATTCTGAATAACAAAGAATAAAATTCCATAATATTTATAAATCTATGCAATTTATAACAAATACTATGCCTTAAATTAATATGCAAAGTGCAAAATAATAGCACTTTTCGATTTAATATTATTAATTTAATTACGTCATAAGCATAACAATTTTATAAATGGAGAGTTATGATTTCGATTGAAACGTTTCCTAATCCGAAACCCGGCAGAAAATATGTGATTACTCATGTCAATCCTGAGTTTACGTCTGTCTGTCCAAAGACAGGACTGCCTGATTTTGGCATCATTACGGTCAAATATATACCGGACAAAGTCTGCCTTGAACTGAAAGCATTGAAGTATTATTTCCTGAGTTACAGGGACAAAGGTATATTTTACGAAGCCGTTACCAATCAGATTTTAGATGACCTCGTTGCAGCTTGTGAACCTCTCGAAATGGAAATCACAAGCGAATGGACAGCGCGCGGAGGGATGAATTCTGTTATCGTTGCAGAATATCATAAAGGAGAGTAAAAAACTTCAATAATTTTTAATTTTCAATTTAAAATTTTCAATAAATTTCAAATTTAAAATTTGTAATGATATAAATGAGGAGATACAAGAAAAATAATTATAGGTCATTACCTGAAATATGATAAAAAAATTATAAGTTGTTTTAAAAAATTAAAAATTTAGAAATTAAAAATTCATTTTAAATTTTAAATTGAAAATTTTAAATTAATTATATGTAAGATATGCATTCAGTAATAGCAAAAGAGTTTAAATGGGAAATGAGCCACCGCCTGCCTTTTCACAAGGGAGACTGCAAAAATATTCATGGACATTCCTATAAAGTAAGAATCGAATTGAGCGGCGATGTTGACGGGAACGGAATGTTAATTGATTATTATGACATTGAAAAAATCGTTATGCCCCTTGTCAGAAAGCTCGACCACGCCTTCATCTGCAATGAGTCCGATACACTTATGCTCGATTTTTTAACAAAAAATAATTTCAAGCATTACGTAATAAAAGAAAACACAACCGCAGAAAACCTTGCCGACTTTTTCATAAGTGAATTAACTCCTCAATTCAAAAACTATTCAAACATCAATCACATCATTATCAGAGTTTACGAAACCAAAGACGCTTACGCCGAAGCGGGAGCAGAATTGTGAAATACTCAGATAGTCATGTTGAATTCAGTTCAGCATCCACAGCCTTAAATCTTGTATGATACGAATGTAACAAAAAATACTTGCTAATAAAATTAATGCTTGGAATATCTTTTTTTTTCTTAAATTCGTTAAAATAAAATTTATTCCTTACACCTGATGGCTTTAATAATGAGAATAGTTAATCATGAATAAATATCACTAAATATTTTTTCTCATTTTTTATTAACTTTTTTGGAGGTGTCTATGAAAATAAGATTGTTTTTGTGGTTAATGATAATACCAATAATGGTATTTCTTGCATCATGCTCAAAATCTACAGAGCCGACAGATTCAATGAATATGTCTGAATACTATCCGACATCAATCGGCTCATGGTGGAAATATGATACCTGGTCCCTCGATTCCAATGGAACAAGGATTGAAATTACAAGTAGAGATTCTATTGTTTCTTCAGGAACTATTACCTTAAAAGGGAAAAATGTTCCTTTGTTTCTTGCTTGGAATTTGGATTATATCGGCAAATCTGATACAACTGAGTATTATTATGCAGAAGGGAGCATATTATATGCTTATATGCCGGCAACAATGTCATCTTTTCTTAAACCGGGTCGAGATACAAGTTCCTGGAAATGGGGTTTGTTTGCCGATATGAACGGAACAAACTGGACAATTATTAATGATTCCTTATCAAAGGACACTTTAGGTTATACAGTTAAACAAACTCTCAAGATGACAGGCACAAAAGGTACTCAGAAAAATTATAGTATTAAAGGTAAGACAATTCAGTCTCAACAATTTATTTATAATTTCAAATTAAAAACTACGGCTTATCTTTTAGGACAGGTGTTTTCCTCATTTGACAATGAAATGCAAATTGAATTTTGGTATGGTAAAGGTGTAGGACTTGTTAATCAAATTACAAGAATTATTAAAGATGAAGGTATGAATTTAGGTGTTAATAGGGAAACAATTCTGATTGATTATAATATAAAATAAAAATTGATTAAAAGAAAAAAATGAATAGCCACTACTTTTAAGTAGTGGTGATGGTAAGTTAAATAATTCGGGATTTATCCCCTTAAATAAATGACTAAAGTCAGTATTCGGAGGTTATAAGTCTCCACTATCTAAAGATAGTGGCTATTCAATAAAATTTTTTTTCTATATTTCTTTGTTATTTCCTTTTATGAAATTATTCAATAAAAACATTTTCTCGTTTTTAGTATTTGTTTTTTCGTTTATAATTTATATCATGACAGCCGCTCCCGGGCTGATGTTCACTGACAGCGGAGAGCTTGCATCCGTTTGCACTACACTCGGAATCGCACATCCGACAGGTTATCCCTTGTTTTCCATTTTGGGATACTTATGGACGAAATTGCCACTACCATTGTCGAATATTCAATCTCTGAATATTTTTGCCGGATTTCTGACAGCACTTTCGGCACTCGTGTTTTTCCACACCTCTTTTCTTGTGATGAATTATCTTTCAAATAAGCATAAGAACAAATCACAAACCCCTGATAAAAAGAAAAAAAGCAAATCATCAAAATTTTCGATATTTTGGTCAAGACAAATTGATGAATCATCAATTATTATACTCTCAACAGCCATATCACTTACTTATGCTTTTGCACGCACAATATGGCAGCAGGCAACTTCGATTGAGGTTTATTCATTACAGCTTTTGCTGATGAACCTCATAATTTTATTTCTATTGAAAGCAGTTTTGGAAAATATTCAAAAATACTTCTTACTCTCAGCATTTTTACTTGGTTTGGGGTTTGCAAATCATCTTACAACTGTACTAATGCTCCCGGCTATTTTTTATTTATTCTTCAAGAGAACAGATGATAAATTTGATTTTAGTTCCAACCGTTGGAAAAGTTTTGCAATTCTTCTTATACCCTTGTTTATAGGATTAAGCTTTTACATATATCTCCCGATGAGAGCCGCCACACTACCCGAATTCAATTGGGGAGGTGTCTCCCGTAGCTGGGAGAAATTCATTTATCATGTATCAGGCAAGCAGTACCAGGTGTGGATGTTCGCAGACATGAGCCTCTGGAAAACAAATTTAATCCGCTTTGCCGAAGAAGTACCCTTCCAGCTTGGATTTGTGGGTATTCTGTTTATGCTTTATGGCTTTTACATTTTGCTAATAACATCAAAAGAACTTTTCTGGTTCTTCATTTTCCTGATTGTTTTTTGTCTCGCATATACATTGAATTATCAGATTCATGATATTGATACATACTTTTCAACAGCCTTCTTTTCAATGCTTATTGTATCGGGTGTAGGTTTACTGGCTCTTGCAAAGCGTTCATTCAGGCTCATTCCGGCATTTTTCGTTTTACCATTAATTGCACTTGCATTTAATTATGCAACAAACGATGAGTCAGATAATGTAATCGTTCCCGAGTACACAAAAATATTAACAAGCAATCTGGAACCGAATGCCTTGATAATTTCTGCTCAGTGGGACTACTATTGTTCTGCATTTTGGTATATGCAAAAAGTGGAAGGCTATCGCGGGGATGTTGTGCTTGTAGAGAAAGAATTGATGCGGCGTACATGGTATTCCAAGCAATTTTCATTATGGTATCCCGAAATAGCAAAGAAATCAGAGAAGGAGATGAACCTTTATCTCGAAGACCTTGAATTGTTCGAATCCGAACAACCATATAGTACACAACAGATTCAGAAAAGATTCATTGACATGTTCAACAGCTTTATTGACCAAAATTATAACGAGCGGCCTATTTATTTAACTATTGACATAATAACAACAGACCCTGACATTGGTAAAGATTATGAAAAAGTACCTCAGGGATTCGCATTTCGTCTTGTCAAAGGGGACAGCATTTTCCCTGCTAAATTTAATCCGAATAAGCTCACACGATTTATGAAATCATTAAACCATAGCGAAGGACATCTCGTTGACGGCATCCGCAATACAGCCGCAATCAATTTAGCAAACATCGGCAGGTATGCTCTCTACACAAAACGTCCCGAAGATGCAGAAAAGGCATTCCGCCTCGCATTAACAATAGAACCGACAAATGATGTTGCATTAGATGGCATGAGGAGATTGGGGAAATGAATTTTACTTGTTATTTTGTTAAATTGAATAAACTAATGATGAATATTCTGTAAAAAAAATGATATTAAAAACTTCAAGAGTAATAGATGTCAATAAAATTTGAGTGGAATGCTGAAAAAGCAGAAAAGAATTACAATAAACATGAAGTTACTTTTGAAGAAGCAATTACTATTGGGAATGACGAATTCGCTGCATTCCTTGATGACCCAAACCACTCTCATGTAGAATATAGATTTATAATGATTGGTTATTCCAATAAGAATAATTTACTATTTGTATCGTTTACTGAAAGAAATAATATTATTAGAATCATTAGTGCAAGAAAAGCAACAAAACATGAAAGGAAAAGACATGAAGAAAGCAAAGGCTATTACTGATAAATCCTTTGACGACGAACTTTTGCCGGAATATAAAATTGACTATTCAAAAGTCAAAAGGAATCCGTTCTACAAAAAGAATAGGACTCTAATTGAACTTGATGAAGATGTTGCAAAAATTTTTCAGTCTTCCGAACAAGTAAATTTCATTTTGAAAGCTATTATTAAATCAATACCAAAGAAAATAGTGGCTATGTGAATTATTTTTCTGAATTAATTATAATTTTCATTAAACTCAATGCACAACCATCACAGTCTTCGTAATTACATTCCTTCCATATTTAATTTGCAAAATATACAAACCCGACGGATAATTGTATGTGCTTAATTCATAGCTTTTGTTATTCAGCTTTTCATCAAAACGAAAGCAAGAATATTTTCCAACAATAAAAATTATAATTTTATTTGTCTTATTCCATCAATATTCATTTCTTTAAGCAGGTTTTCTTTTCGGAATAAGAAAATAACCGAAACCGACCATGAAGAAAAGATAGACTGCAACTATACTCCATCCAAGCACATTAAGTCCGCCTGAAAGCTGGATTATAAGTGTTACAACAAATCCAATAGCATCATATACAAACAAATTCCAAATAATTGCACGACGAACGGGAGAATCTTCAGCATTTCTGGCAAGCCAAGTGAGTAGCAGATTCCCAATAAGAGCCGCTCCGTATTCTCTTGCGGTCAGAGCAACACCGGGACAATACGTTGTGCCAAGGAGATTAAGTAACCAGGCAGGTGCAATCAGAAGTAAAGGACCAAAACTTAAACATACAATTGCTTTAATAATCATTAATGTTTTGAATTTCATAACCGTACTCCTTTAATAATTATAAAAATAATTTATAGCGGGTTAATAAATTCTTTTTTTATTATTTGAAAAATATCAGGAAAATTTATATTAAATAATCATTTAATATGATGTAATTACAATTCATAAATTACCTTAATACGAATTGCTCATTCACATTACTTATTAATGAACTATCATCAACGTCTTCGTAATTACATTCCCTCCATACTTTATTTGCAGAATATACAAACCAGACGGATAATTATATGTATTTAATTCATAGCTCTTATCATTCAGCTTATCAGTAATAAGCAGAACACCAACCTGATTGTAGAGCTTCAGCTCTGCCTCCTGAACCAAATCAGAATTTAATTCGATTGTGATGTTATCAGTGTTTGGATCTGATTTTATTGTGATTTGAGAATTGTTATTATTTTTTTCAATAACATCAAGTGACAGTTCGCAGCATTTACCACTCTTTGCGCTAATATTAATTGAATAGGCACCCATGCCTCCAATATCTTTCCAATTCCACGACCAAACAAGATCACTCTCAAATCCAGTCACATATCTGCAAAAATCTAAATAATATGGATAATAACCTAAATGAAAAAATATTAGTCGTATATAAGTTGAAAGACCACACATATTATAACTTTTCACAAGAGAATCAGAATCAATTAAAATACTATCTAAGATTATTGAGCGTTTATCGTCATATTGTGATAAATATGATTCCCAAAGAGTATCAGAAATAAAAGTATCTATATTTTTTTTAATTCTAATAAATATACATGAATTATTGTTTACACAAAACTTATAATACCAAAATAATGATTTACCAGTCGAATCATTATATGGGTCATAATCCTCATCAATAGATTCCTCCACATAGCCAAAATGATCATTAATCCTAACGCACATAATCTCATACAACTCCACACTATCACTCTGAAAATACTGCTTCGCAATTTCCATCGCTTTTGGTATTCCCTGCTTTGCTGTGAAGTATTGGTAGTTCTGTGCCTCAAGTGCAGTAGCCGAAATGACAAGCAATAATAAAATTAATTTCTTCATACCAAACACCCTCTCAAATATTTGTGAGTGCTTCAGTTATTTATGTATAAATTTATAACAAACTTAACTCTAAATTATTGTGGTGTCAAGAGAAAATTATTTAACAAATTATTTTTCTATTTTTGTAATAAGACAATATGAATTATAAATATACGACTTTGAAAATATTAAAAAATAAATGGAGGTAGTTATGGAACAAGTATTTAGTGCCGAACTTCTGAATAATAAATTGACATGGCTTGATGAGTTGCCTCAAAGCATAGATAAACGAAAAAAATACAAGGTAAAAGTTTACATCGAACCAAAAGAGAAGAATCGAATGTCCGGCAGAGAATTAGTTGAAGCTTTTCGCAATTCACCACTGTTCGGAGTGGAATTAGATTTAGAACGCGATAAGGATACAGGTCGGGACATCGAATTATGAAATATCTACTCGATACCTGTGTTTTATCTGAATTTGTAAAAGTATCACCAAATAAACAAGTACTGGATTGTATGTATAAATCCAACTTATTCGATTTATTCATTAGTTCTTTATCAATAGGGGAAATTTGGAAAGGAATTTCCAAGCTTCCTAAATCAAGGAGGAAGGTCGAATTGAATATTTGGTTTAACAGAGAAATATTAGAAAAATATAATGACAGGATAATTCCATTCAACAAAGATATTGCTAAAACATGGGGAGAATTAAAAGCAATGTCGGAATCAGAAGGCAAATCATTAACAGTAATTGACAGCTTAATAGCGGCAACCACAATCCATTATGATTTTGTACTAGTGACACGTAATATCAAAGATTTCATCCATACAGGTTGTGAATTATTCAATCCCTGGGAATAGTTTGGACAATTCAAGTATTGCCCACATGAAATCAATATTCTATTTAATCTTTTTACTGACCCAGTTGAACACATCTTCTGCAATTTTAACTACACGTTTGTATTCTTTTTCATCAACTTCTTCGTAATCGCCCGGGTATCTTGTCTCAACTGAATAATCAGAAATTAATTCTGCTTTTTTTACAATCTTGGGTATTTTTATACCCTTGTCCTCTAAAAGTTCAATCAGATGCGATAAATTATGTGTTTTTGGAAATTTTATATCATTAAAAATACATAATGCTTTTAATGATTTTTCTGCACATTGTTGAGCATCATAACACAAATCTTCATAATAAATTAGATTACTGACTCTCTTAATCTTTGAAAGAAGTAAATTGCTTTTTGCTCTTTTTAACCATTCTTTGATATCATCACTTTTTTTCATAAATGACAACGCCTTCTTTATCAATGTCATAGTAAATTTTATATGGATAATCCTTTATCTCTTCGTATTTATCTGTTTCATAAACCAGGACATCAACAGGAGCTCCAATATGGATAAAATTCATATAAATTTTTTGTGCAAGTTTTCTTCTGTGTTTCACTCCATTTTTCAGAACAAGTAAATCATAATCGCTGTCGGGTGTTTCTTCTCCTCTTGCATATGAACCAAATAGAATTACCTTATCAGGATCAGCTACCCTGATTATAGTATCTAATGCCTTTTGTAATGATTCTGTCATAATAAGTGATTATTAACTATTACATAATACAATTTACAAAATTTATTTTTTTAATATTTATTTTCTGTATAATAATTAATTAAGAATTCAGCATTCTTAATTCATAATTAATAATTCTGTGAAATTACCTTCACATCCTGTAATTGAAATTTCACAGTTTCATTTCACACAATTAAATTGTTATTATGACATTAATCTGACATTTTGTCATATTGGAGAATTGTCTTTTTGTCAGAAAATTTATTTGAATAGCCACTATTTTTAAATAGTGGATGGCTTAACCGGAGATATTCGACTTTAGTCTCTTATTTTTAAGGGGATAAGTCCATAGTATTTTACAAATAAAACCACTATCTGAAGATAGTGGCTATTCATTTTAATTCAATGGCTTATGATGATTTAATAATAAAAAAGTCCGCCTTTTTCGAGGCGGACCTTTTTTATAATCAATTGATTATTTTCAACTTAATCCCACAATAGTGGGTTAATTCTCACTCACAGATGCATATAAGTTCTTCAATCTTTTCCTGAGATGAAGCACTGCATACCTCTTACGTGCAAGAAGAGTGTTAATATTAACTCCTGTGTCTTCAGACATTTCGCGGAACGAAATACCTTCAAATTCATTCTTTACGAAAACTTCCCTCTGTTCGTCAGGAAGCTCGGAAAGCCCGTCCTGAACAGATTCCCAGATTGTCTTGCGGAGCAGGTCAACCTCGGGTGTGGTTGTAGAATCCCCCAAAAAGCTTTCAAACGTATCTATTCCTTCTTCTGCCTGACTTGGAGTCTGCATATCTGAAAATGTTTCGGCTCTTTTCTTCCTGTAAGAATCAATGATTCTGTTACGAACTGCGGTAAATACCCATGAGGCTATATTTTCAATAGGTTTTTGCACGTTTCGGGAAGCCGCCAAAACATTGGTAAAGACGTCCTGAAGAATGTCTTCGGCTTCTTCCTGGCTCCTTACTCTCTGTCTGATGAAACCGAGAAACTTTTTCCTGTCGGTCTTGAAAAGGTTCTCGATCTGCAGGGCTAAATCCATTTTATTTCTCCTTGTTGCAGGTTTATAGTTCTGTTCGTTAACTTTCGCTGTTTGCTTGCCGCTCACAACCAAAGCAGTTCTTCTGGCTGCCGTTCTCATAGCATTCCATCCTCTCTGTTTTTAGTTTTCAAATGCTCAGCTTGTGCTAAGTAATTCCTATTTTATTGAGTAGCAACTAAATCATACAGCTCCGTTTTGTTTCAAAAATAAACCCACAAAATATATATGTTTTTTAAAAATTGTCACTCTTTATACTATATAGACACAAAAAATGGCAAAAGGTTTCAAAAAAAATTAAAATATTTTTAATTATTTCGCTATGACTAATTGTCATAACAACTTACTTAATCAGGTAACATAGGAATTTTTATGCCAAACTTATGTGCATTTTCGATTGCCCGCTCATATCCGGCATCCGTGTGGCGGATTATTCCTGTCATCGGGTCAAAAGTTAAAACTCTTTTCAATCTTGTTTCGGCTTCTTCTGTTCCGTCTGCCACGACAACCATCCCGGCGTGAAGAGCAAGTCCCATCCCAACTCCGCCGCCATGATGAAGAGATACCCAAGATGCTCCTCCTATGGCATTCAATGCAAAATTGAAATAAACCCAGTCTGCTATGGCATCAGAACCATCCTTCATTGCTTCGGTTTCGCGATATGGTGAGGCAACTGAACCGCAATCGAGATGGTCTCTTCCGATTACAATCGGAGCCTCGACCTGTCCCGTTCTCACAAGCTCATTAAAGAGAAGTCCTGCCTTCATCCTGTCGCCATAACCCAACCAGCAGATACGTGACGGCAATGCCTGGTATTTTACATGCTCCTGCGCCTGTTTAATCCATCGGTGCATTGCCATGTCATTCGGAAATAAATCCATCACTGCTTTATCCGTTATTTGTATATCATTCGGATTTCCCGACAATGCAACCCATCTGAATGGACCTTTCCCGTCACAGAACAGCGGACGAATATATTCAGGTACAAATCCCGGTATATTGAATGCATTTAATACACTGCCATTATCCTTAGCAATTCCTCTTATGTTATTTCCATAATCAAAAACGATTGCTCCCCGCTTCTGAAATTCAAGCATAGCCTGAACATGAACAGCAATTGACTTATACGCTTCCTTCAAATATTTATCAGGGTCTGTTGAACGCAATTTATCGGCTACTACTTTTGAGTATCCCGCAGGATAGTATCCGTTCAATGGGTCATGAGCCGCAGTCTGGTCTGTTACTACATCCGGAATAATTCCCCTTTTCAATAATTCAGGAAGAATATCAGCCGTATTACCTACAAGCCCTACTGAGACTGCTTTCTTCCCTGCCTTAGCACTATTTATTAATTCGAGTGCATCATCCAAGCTGAAAACTTTCTTATCGCAATAACCATCGTGAATTCTCTTGTCAATTCTCTTTTCATCAATTTCGACAGTGAGTGAAGCCGCACCCGCAAAGGTTGCCGCAAGTGGCTGTGCGCCGCCCATTCCTCCCATACCTCCGGTGAGCAGGAATCTTCCGTATAAATCTCCTCCGAAGTGATTGCGTGCCACAGCGGCAAATGTCTCATAAGTTCCCTGCAAAATCCCCTGTGTACCTATGTAAATCCAGCTTCCTGCCGTCATCTGCCCGAACATGATTAATCCCAAATCATCCAATCTGCGGAATTCATCCCAAGTTGCCCATTTGGGAACGAGGTTTGAATTTGCAATTATTACTCTCGGAGCAAGGGGATATGTCGGTACAATCGCAACCGGCTTGCCCGACTGAACAAGCAAAGTCTCGTCCGGCTCAAGGTTTTTGAGCGATTCGATGATTGCATCATAACATTCCCAATTGCGTGCTGCTTTGCCTAATCCCCCATAGACGATTAGCTCCTGCGGCTTCTCGGCATTCTCCGGGTCGAGGTTATGCTGGAGCATCCTGTAAGCGGCTTCAATCTGCCAGTTCTTGCATGTCAGTTGAGTGCCGCGAGGCACTTTAACGTTTCTCACAATTTCACCTTTTATTTCTAAGATAATTTAAAATTTAAAATTTATAATTTTCAATTTTTAATGAATTTATAATATTCTAATTTTCAATTT
>JAKAKE010000145.1 GCA_021824625.1 Bacteroidota bacterium
AGTAATTCCAAATGGAGCAGACGAAAGAGAATTTCGTAATGAAGCAGGAATTGAATTTAAAAATAAATATGGCATAAACGATAATGAATTTATGCTTCTTCATGTTGGTTCAAAAACCGGATTCAAAGGACATTCTGAAGCATTAAGTATTTTCGGTAAAGCTAATATCAAAGATTCAGTTCTTGTTATGATTGGCAATGAAGGAAGCGGCATTTACAAATCCCTAATGAAGATATTTGATGCAAAACTTATATTCTTTAATAAAAGTTTAAAACAAAAGAAACTAAATAAGAAAGTCATTTTGTTGGATGTTCCGAGAGTTGAAACAGTACAGGCATTTAAGGAAGCAGACCTTTTTATTTTTCCTTCAAAAATCGAATGTTCTCCTCTTGTTTTGTTCGAATGTATGGCATCAAAATCTCCTTTTATGGTAACTGATGTTGGAAATTCTTCTGAAATTATTGGATGGTCGGGTTCAGGTGAATTGATGCCTACGACTTTTTTTAAGGGTTTGAGCAGGGCAAAAATCAAGGATAGTGTGGTGATGCTCGAACAATTATATCATAATAAAGAAAAAAGAACTACAATGGCTGAATCAGGATTCGAAGCATGGAAAAAAAGATTTACATGGGAAATAATTGCAAGTGAATATGAGAATTTGTACTTGAATTTACTCGGAGAAAATAATTGATTAATAATCCTAAAATATCCGTTGTGATGCCTGTTTATAAGGAGGAACCACATGTTCTTAAACGGGCAATTGACTCGATACTAAATCAAACATTCAGGGATTATGAATTTATTATTGTTCTTGATTATCCTCAAAACTATGATGCAATCAAATTAATTGAGGGAATTGCAAAAAGTGATGCTCGAATAAAATTAATTATCAACGATAAAAATCTCGGTGTTGCTCCTACGCTGAATATCGGAATAAAATCTGCATCGGGTGAATATATTGCAAGGCAGGATGCCGATGATGAGTCACTTCCGGATAGATTTGAAATTCAAATTAATTTTATAGTTTCAAATAATGATATTGATGTTCTCGGAACGGCAATTGACTATGTTGATGAAAATAGTAAATTAATTTTTAGAAGAATATACCATCCAAATCCTGAAAAGTATATAAGGCAATACAATCCTCTGGGGCACCCCTCCCTAATGATAAAAAAAGAGATATTCGATAAATTTGGTTTGTATAGTGAAGATGAGCAATTCAAATATGTCGAGGATTATGAGTTATGGATGAGATGGTATCTTAAAGGAGTGAATTTCTTCAATTTAAAAGAATCTTTGTATAGATATTATCAAAACAGAGCAAATATTAAAAGTATGAATACAAAGATTCAGTTGAGAAATACAATCACATTAAAGAAAAATTATCTTAAAAATCTTGATTTCTATTTTGGTGATTATTTAAGATTATTTGGAGAAATAATTTTATTAATATTACCTTCGAGGTTAATATCGTATTTATTCTATTTAATAACGCGTAATTAATTTTGGAATAATTTATAAAATATTATTGTTATCATCTTATTTGTATTCCTTTTCTGAGTATATCCCGTACAAATAAATTATCAGGAGTGAAATCATCGGGTAAATAAGTCATTGGCGAAATACCGCTATCAATATCTAATGCGGCATCCAGTACTTTCGGGTTATCGTAAAAACGTGAACCGGAAAAATCTTTTGATACGAGAGCAAGGTCTATATCACTCCATTCATCATATTTACCTTCAGCATAAGAGCCGAAGAGAATTGCTTTATCAATTCTGATTTGATTCATCTCCAACTTTGATATTAATTTTTCTATTATAATTTTGACATTATCAGGGATTTCAACCATTCAAAATTTTCCTTAATTTGTGTTAAATAATTTAGTGTGAAATCTTTAGTACAGATTTTATGAAAATCACTTTTATATTCGGAATATCTTGCTTCAATATTAAAAGTATTGACAGTTGAGTATAATTTTTTTATTTCTGATGTTAATTCTAAATTTAAAGCTTGAGCTAATCTTACTAAATCGTGTGTTCGAGGAGGTGTATCTTTTAAAATTAGAACATAAATACTCTTTAAAGCTTTCTCAAGTGCTAAACGCCAATAAATAAACACCAGTCATAATTACCTGACTTAAAATTATTTTCAGCAGCTTTTAAATCGCTTAATGAACTATCAAACCGGTATGTAGCCTGTTCCTTTATTGTCATATGAAATACAATAATAATTTTATTTTATATGACTAATATATGAAATAATTATTGATTCCTACTTTATGAATATCTATTTTACTTCGGCCTTTTTTAGAATACAAATCATATTTTTTAATCGTTTTGTTATAATTTTGTCTTTTTACTTGATTTCATATTTAATTACTTTTATTATGATACCAAAAGAACTGATTGAACCTAAAAGCATTGCAGTTATCGGAGGGTCGAATGATTTATCCAAACCCGGCGGGAGAGTTATTAAGAATATTCTTGATGGTGGTTATAAGGGTGATTTATATGTTGTTAATCCCAAAGAAACTGAGGTACAGGGAATTGCATGTTTAAAAAGTGTTTCAGAGTTAAAGAATGTTGACCTTGCTATAATTGCTATTTCTTCAAAACTTGTCCCCGAAGTATTGGAAATTCTCGCAAATAAAATCGGGTGCAAAGCCTATATTGTTCTTTCTGCAGGTTTCAGCGAAATGGGAAATGAAGGAAATATTCTCGAAGAAAAAATATCTGAAATAGTAAAAAAAGCAGATGGATGCATGGTTGGCCCAAATTGTATGGGAATTATTACAACCACATACAAGGGTATGTTTGGCGGCCCCATGCCTGAACTGAACAGCAAGGGATGTGATTTCGTTTCAGGTTCCGGTGCAACAGCGGTATTTATTCTTGAGACTGCAATACCAATGGGAATAAAATTCGCAAGTGTGTTTACTGTCGGGAATAGTGCATTAATAGGTGTTGAAGATATTATTGAATATTGGGATGAAACTTTTGATGAAAATACAAGTTCAAAGATAAAGCTTATCTATGTGGAACAAATAAATGAACCTCAAAAATTTCTTAAACATTGTCGTTCATTAATCAAAAAAGGATGCAGAATTGCAGCAATAAAAGCTGGTACAACAGATGCCGGTTCAAGAGCCGTATCATCACATACCGGTGCACTTGCCGGCTCTGATTTAGCAGTTGATGCATTATTCAGAAAAGCTGGAGTTGTAAGATGTTCAGGCAGGGTTGAACTTGCTTATGTTGCAGGAATATTCAATTATCCTGAATTTAAGGGAAAAAGAATTGCAATTGTTACTCATGCCGGGGGGCCCGGTGTAATGCTTACTGATTCTCTCTCAAAAGGTGGATTTGAAATACCTCATATCAAAGGTAATGATGCAGAAAAATTATTATCAAAATTGAATTATGGTTCTTCAGTTGCAAATCCTATTGACTTCATTGCAACGGGAACTGCCGAACAGTTGGGAATTATCCTCGATTATATTGACAACAAATTTGATAATATTGATGGTTCTGTGGTTATTTTCGGAACTCCGGGATTAACAGATGTTACCCCTGTTTATGAGTTGCTAAATGAAAAAATGAAAATCTGCAGGAAACCAATTTTGCCTGTTCTTCCTTCCATCGTCCAGGCTTCAGATGCTATTGATACATTCATTTCACTTGGTAGAATATTTTTTAAGGATGAGGTAGTTCTGGCTAATGCAATGTCAAAAGTATATAATACTCCAAAACCTTTTGAAAAAGTTTCAAAATATAAATTCGATAGAAACAGAATTAGTAGATTAATTAGCGAAAACGAAAATGGTTTTTTAATACCTGAATTTGTAAAGGAATTATTAGATATTGCCGGAATTAAAAGAGCAAAAGAATATATCGCTTCGTATGAAGAACAAGTATTACCGGCTTGTTCTAAGGTAGGCTTCCCTTTGGTTATGAAGGTTATAGGGCCTGTTCATAAAACTGATGTCGGAGGTGTCATACTTAACATTAGTAGTGATTATGAAGCAATTCAATCGTATAATAGATTGATGAAAATTCAAGGGGCAAATGGAGTGTTAATTCAACCGATGCTGCATTCTGATTTTGAGTTATTCATTGGTGCCAAATATGAAAAGGATTTTGGATTTATAATTTTATGCGGAGTTGGAGGAATTTTCATCGAAGTTCTTAAGGACTTTTCTTATGGATTATGTCCCGTCAATTTAGATGAGGCATCTTATATGATACGCAGCTTGAAATCATATCAAATATTTCAGGGTGTAAGAGGAAAACAAAAAGTAGATGAAATGAAATTTTCTGATGTTATTGTTCGTTTATCTGCATTACTCGAAGAATTACCGGAAATTAAAGAACTGGACTTAAATCCTCTGCTCATAAAAGGCGATGAAATTGTTGTAGCAGATGCAAGAATATTAATCGGAAAATAAATTAGTTGCAAATTAAAGTACAGGAGCGGTATTTACCTTCTCTTGACCATTGTTGCCCGCTTACTTTGCCTGAACCAATAACTTTGGTCTTATAACCTGCATTATGAAGAATAGTAATTGCTCTGCGAATTGTTAATCCACGAACATCCGGTAATTCGGCTTGTTTTGTTTTATCGAATGTCTGAATATCTATTTTCCCCCATATATGAACTTTTTGATTTGGTTTAAGACTTTGTGAAATTATTATTGAGTTAGTTTCTGATGTATTGGTCAATTTCAATTTTAAGTTCTGAGCTATTTTAATTGCATCCTTGACATACAATCCACGTAAATCTGGTACATAAACTGAATCAATTTTCAGAGTATCAGCAATAATTTTTTCAGATTGGATTATCGGATTTATTGAAAGCCAATCCATTAATATATTCCGATAAATCGGTGCAGCAACTGCACCTCCATAGTAAGAACCTTGCGGACTATCGAGCAAAACAAGCAATGCAATTTTGGGATTATCGGCAGGAAAAAATCCGATAAAGGATGCGTAATAATTTTGAGTAGCATAAGAACCGTTAACCAACTTTTGAGAAGTACCTGTTTTTCCTGCCATTTTATATCCTTCAATTTTTGCAGCCTTCCCTGTTCCTTTTTCAACAACACCTACTAACATTTCAGTTATTGTTGCTGCAGATTTTTCTGCTATGACTCTACGGATGGTTCGGGGATTGTTGTATGTTGTATCTCCATTATTATCTATTGTAGCTTTGACAATATGGGGTTTCATCAGCACTCCCTTATTAGCAATAGCAGAGTATGCCGCAACCATTTGCAAAGGTGTTACCGAAATTCCATATCCGAAGCTCATGAATCTTTTTGAAGCAGGTGTGAGTTCTTTTGCTTTTTTGATTCTGCCTGAAGGTTCTCCTGATAATTCCACACCCCATCTTTTTCCGAATCCGAAATTCGCAACATACCTTGCAAAATCTTCATCCGGTATGCTATTACCGACCTGAGAAAAAATTACATTACTTGAGTATGCAAGAGCATCAGCAAAGGTTACTGTTCCAATCGGATGGTCATCCTTGATTTGATATTTTCCGAAATCAAGTAGTCCCATATGTCCGGTTACAAGTTTTTCGGGTATTATTATGTTTTTATCTATTGCTGCAGAAGCCGTTATTACCTTGAAAGTTGAGCCCGGCTCGTATAAATCAGTTATAGCCTTGTTTTTCATTGATGATGATTGAGCATTTTTCAAATCATTAGGGTCATAACTCGGATAAGAAGCCATTGCTAATATTTCACCTGTAGATGGTTCCATAGCTATGACAGTGCCAACTTGTGCATTTGTTTTTTCAACGCCTTTTTTTAATTCATACTCTACAATTCTCTGTAAATCTATATCAATCGTCAATACAACGGATTTGCCGTGAATAGCTTCGATTGTCGGTAGATTTGCGGTAGGATGGATATGTCCCGTAGCATCTCTTTGCATAATCATATAGCCGCTTTTTCCGCTGAGCAGAGTATCAAAACTCATCTCAATTCCTGATAGGCCTTTGTTGTCAACATCAGTACAACCGATAATCTGTGAAGCTACAGGTGAGTATAAATAATTTCTTCTCGGTTCGATGTATTTTATGAATCCCTTATATTTAATAGAATCAATACCAATTAAATCTCCGGGTATCAATCCTCTTGCGAGCCACACAAATGCACCTTCGGTTGATTTGATTTTGCCGAGCAATTCTCTTGAATTTAAACCTGCTGATTTTTCAAGTTCAAAGCACAACTTTTCTTTTTCTGTAAGAACTGTCGGGTCTGCCGCAAGTGAAACTCCCATAACGGTACCGGCAATCAAATTACCATTTCTATCGTATATATTTCCTCTTTCTGCTCTAAGAGGAACTTTAGCTTCGTGCTGACGTTTTGCCTGCTGCCGGTACTTTTCAGCGTCTATCACTTGAATAATAAATAATCTGACAATGATAGCTATGAAACCGATACTGATAAACAAAAGCACTAACCAGAATTTATATAACCGCTTTTTTGAATTTTGAAATTCTTGTTCAATTTGTTCTATATTATTCTCTTCATCCATTAATTTTATTATTCAATTAATAATGCTGTGCCTGTATTTATTAAATTAATTATGCAAATCTAAAAAGATTATTTCTCATTTTTTATATCATATATGATTCTTATATATGAAAATCTTTGGAATTTTTGTATAATTGCCGAATTAATAATTTGACCGGCTTTAATATGAATAAAATTTTAGAGAATAAATGTGGACTTTTATTAAAAAAATCAGCCTGACTCAGTGGATTATTATATCTATGGTTATCGGTGCTATTGCAGGGTGGCTCTTCCCTGAATTATCTCAAAATATCAGAATTGTATCAAATATTTTTCTGAAAATGATTAAAGTAATAATTGTCCCACTTCTTTTCAGCACTCTTGTTGTAGGTATAGCAGGCCACAGCGACGACCTGAAAGCTGTTGGCAGGCTGGCATTTAAGTCAATAATATATTTTGAAATAGTAACCACAATTGCACTATTTATTGGACTTGCCGCTGTCAATCTTACTCAACCCGGTGTGGGGATAACGCTTCCTCAATCTGTTTCAAATACCACTCAAGTTACACCGGCTCAAATGTCCATAAAAGAAACAATAGAACATATCGTTCCAAAAAGTTTCTTTGAATCGGCGGCAAATAATGATGTTTTGCAGATTGTGTTCTTTGCCATCCTGTTTGGAATTGCACTCACTCAAGTGAAGGGAAAACCCAAAGAAGCTATTCTTAATTTTTGCGAAGGCTTATCCGAAGTGATGTTTAAATTCACCGGAATTGTAATGAAGTTTGCTCCTTTCGGCATTGGTGCCGCAATGTGCTATACTGTGGGACACAGCGGTATAGGTGTACTTATGAACCTTGGTAAAATAATTTTAACACTTTATGGCTCCCTCTTTGTATTAATTTTTCTGGTATTCATTCCAATAATGTTATTATTCAAAATACCAATAAAAAGATTCGCAAAAGCAGTGGAGGAGCCTGCCCTGATTGCTTTTTCTACAACCTCATCCGATGCAGCTTTGCCAAAAGCACTTGAAAATATGGTTAAATTTGGTGTGCCAAGAAGAATTGTTTCTTTTGTTCTTCCAACAGGATATTCATTCAATCTTGATGGTTCAACGTTATATTTATCTATTGCAGCAATTTTTGTTGCTCAAGCCGCAGGTGTTCACCTCGACCTGTGGCATCAATTATCAATCATGTTTGCCCTGATGTTGACTTCAAAAGGTATTGCGGCTGTACCAAGAGCATCTATTGTTATACTTTCCGGAACCCTAGTAACATTTGGCTTACCTCTCGAAGGAGTTGCTATTCTTCTTGGTGTTGATGAAATAATGGATATGGCAAGAACCGGAACTAATCTTGTGGGGAACTGTTTAGCATCAACTGTGATGGCTCGGATCGAAGGAGAGTTGAATTTTGATAATCCTGAAAATCATTTATTTTCTGAAAATTCAATTTCAAATAATATTTAATAATAAATCACTTTATAGGTGTCTCAACTCTTATTTTTACTGTTCTACAATAAAATCGTCCTTCGGGATAATCATTATCAAACAACAATTTTGTTTCTCCATAGCCTGAAAACTTAGAATTTTCAAATTCTAATGCATCTGATACCGCCTTTGCTCTTCTGACCGATAGAAGCATGTTATACTCATCCTCACCGAGTTTATCTGTATATCCTTCAATTGTGATTGATGAATTTTTACCAAGTGTATTTTTTATTTGATTCAGAATTTCCATATTCTTTTCATTGAGAGAATAGCTGTCGAAATCATAAAGTATTAATGAAAATAAATTTATTTGTTTATCGCTAAGTTTTGCTTTCCTTTTATCCCGGATTCTGATTCTATTAATTTTAATAACTTTTTCATTTGTATATGCCTTCATATCGAGGTCTCTGATTGTCATTTTACAATCGAGTTGATTTGATTGTTTCATTAAATCGATGTCCGCATCGTTTTTCAAATCCCATACTATTGTTTCAGGCATTTTGTCTGAGAAAGCTAATACTTTAATTATTTTTTTATTTGCTCTAATTTCAAGTTTTCCGTCAAGAAATTTATTCATATTTGATTCGGGTACAAATCTCATTTCCGATTGTTTGATTTCATTAATTGTGTCGTTAATTTCAATTGGAGTGAGTATAACTTGATTTTCTGAATATAATTCGATTCTACGGTTCTCGGCAGAACCTTCTGAAATGGAAGTATTTGAGAAAAATTCCGGTAAGTTTCTTGCCTCGATTTTTATTCTATCATTTTTTATTTTCCAAACTTTTGTTAAATAGTCTCCAATATTTTTAGCTCTTTTTCGGGATAGTTCAATATTATTCTTTTCGGCACCATCATTACTGTTACATCCTATGAGTTTGATTGTTATACCGGGATGAGACTGAAGTCGTTTCCCTATAATACTTAATATTTCATAATATGTTTCTAACTCTGATTTATCCTTTAATGTATCAATGCTGTAATTAAAGGTTTTTTCTTCATTAATTAATTTATATCTTTTTGGAATTTCAGAAGAAGCACTATCGAAAAAGACATAATTCAACAGTGGATTCATCCTCGTCGAAAGAAACTCTTCGATGTCAATTTCAGCATTGTCTTTTTCATTATTGTCAACAACTGATTTAATTGTAAAATCAACTTTATTTTCTTCTTGAGTAGGAGCAGGCATTTTTGGTTCCGGTGGTTTAATTGGTTCAGGTATTATCCTTACTTCTTTAGGTATTGGTGTATATTTAATTGATAATCCCGCTTTTGCTGAATGAATGTTCCAGATAAGATTAGGTACTGCCGGAGTAAAATTATATGCAGCCGATATTTCGGGTGATATTATAAAACTATTTTTCTCATCAAAAGAAATATCATAACACAAACCTCCGATAAAACTTGAATTCACAATAGAAATATCTTTAATTTTTCCGTTTGTTTCAAATCTAATCCTCCTTCCATTGTCAAAATTCCCGGTTGCAGGTTGGAGCAATTTCTCATACTGCACATAATTGCTATTGACAATTATATTAAAATCAAAACCACCCAGAAAGGATAATTCACCTGTTAATTTGATTTTTACTAACGATTCAATTCCGAGAATAGAAAATTTTGTAAATAGATGATGCTCAACCAATGCATTAGTAGGAGTATTATTAACCAATGCAGATTTGGTTTCATTATTGGTTAGTGTTCCACCTAATTTTTGATATTTTAATCTTCCTATTGCAGAAATGGAATTTGAATAAACATATTCATAAAGCAAGCCGAAGGAATAACCTGTTCCTTCTCCTCCGTTAAATATTGGACAGCAATTCACAACATCGGGAATCTGATGGAAATCAGCAGTATGCAAATAGTAATTATAGTTACCGTAAACACCGAATCTATGCCTAATAAATTCAGCACTATCCTTTGTTTCCTGTGCTGATAAGACAATTGTTCCAAATAAAAAAATAATGATAAATTTACTCAGCAATATTTTACTCATCTTTCTTATTAATCAAAAGAGGATTTAAATTTTTATACAATTTAAACCCTCTTTTTAAATTATAAAATCAATTTTTAATACTTTTCAATAATACCTACAAACAATTCATTTTCCCCATCAGCATTGAGTCCTGAAATCTTATAAATGTATGTACCAATAGGCAGAACTGATAATTGCAAGGTATTTACATTGTGAGTACCTGATATTGTCGGGCAATTATCAATCCTCCCGACTTCTTTGCCATCTAGAGTATAGAACAAAATTGAAACATTTTTCTCGTCTCTTGCAAGGGTATAACTAAATTGTACATTACTCTTGAAAGGATTCGGAAATGCCTGAACATCTTGTATCCATTTGGGACCATTTATCGGCACCATCGTTGATTTTGTATTATTATTCTCGCAAAATTCAATTATGCTTTCATCAGCATCGATCTTTGCAAACAGTTCAAGGAAATTGGCTTTGTAAGGAACAATGAAGTCCATTGTTAACTGCCCCGTTTCAAGTGCATTCAAAGATGAAATTGTTCTCTGTCCAACCTGGATTGTATCTTTCCAATCTATCACAGTATATAAATTCAATGAAAGATTTTTTGACGGCACTAATCCGTTTTTGTATTTGATTCGAGCCTGAGAAATCGAGCCGAATGACAAATTACTTATGTCAGCACTAATATCATCAACGATAAAATCATAAGTCGGACAATCGAGTGATTTTATATCATCAATCGAGAAATTATATTTTGTGGCACCGGATGTTATTGTATTACCTTTGTAATTGATATTGATTTTTGGAATCACTGCCGACTCGTCAAAGAATGTGAGGCAGGCATCATTAGATGCACCAAAGTGCAGCCTCAATTTCCTCGATTCACCGGGTATTAATGAACCAAGCAGTGCTTTGATTGTATTACCTTCAACAGTACAATTCGCGGGAAGATTACCTGCTTTTGGAACAAATGATACTCCGGGATAAATCTCCAGCTTTGTGTTCTCAGCGATGTTGCTTCCTGAATTAAATGCTTCGACCAGAACTTCGATATCCTTATCATCATAATTATCCCAGATGAAAGGCTGGTTCTCTTTTACAGGTTTACCATTAAGGCTTAGGATTCGTTTGTAATCCTTTACTTTGGGACCTGAAGTTCTTACAGATAATTCTCTTGCCGTTAATTTTAACGGATTATTTAATTCAGTCGTATAATTCAATTCATTTCCGTCAGTAACTCTTACCAAATCTCTTTCATTCTCGCTGTTGACTATACCCTGCTCGAGTATATACATCCTTGCATTAGAGACATTGGGGAAATTGCTGAACTGACTTAAGCCAATCGTTGCTTCAGAACTTGCAGGATTAAAAGAAGAGCCGAGAGAATTACTCAATGTATCAAAGTTCAGGAAGTTAACATCCTGTGTTGACCATCTAACATTTCCTGTTGGGAGCATATTATTAGTCATTTGGACTTTAATATCAGTCAAACCAGATTTGCCGATAACGATCTTCTGATATTCAAGAATATTTCCATTGGCAGCTCTGTCAGACATACTAAACTGTACGGAAGGTACTGTGTAGGCAATCTGTTTTGCTGTTGTTTCAGTGTAATGTTTTCTATCCCCACTAATTGTGAAATCAATATTATAAATTCCTTTACTTAGTGTTTCATCAACGCTGAACAACAAGACAAAATATGCTCTTCTCGAAGGTTGAAGAAGTGGTAGTGCATTTCCCATTTTAATAAGAACCTCACCCTCCGGCTGATTAAATCTCCAGCCTGCCCTGAATGTTCCAAGGTCATCTCCTGCTCTCGTTACTTTTCCCGTTACCGGGTCAACCTGCGCTGGAACAAGAGGCCTTGGATATGCCACATAAGACATAACAAGTTTTGTAGTTCCAAGCTCACTCCCAAGGATTGGAGTAATCGTTGTGTTGAACCAATTGTCATCAGTTCCGTTCATTACTTCAATTTTAACCTGCAGGAAACTGCCTGAAACAACCTTTGGATAGTCTTTCAAATCAGGATTATTTTTATCGGCATTTGGAACCAGTGTAATAGTCTTATGGCTGTAATCCGGGTCAATGATTGACGATATATCTATCGGAGGACTGATAAGGCTGCATGGGTCTTTTCCTCCTGCCATTGTTGTAATTGTTGATTCGCCATATCCAAACGCAACATGGAAGGGGTCAAAATCTGAGTTGAATTGATGCGGCTCATCAACATCCTGAATAAAATGTTTTATATAGGTTGTGTCTAAACCATATTTGACAACAGATGGCGTAACTGATGAGGTAAGTCTCAAATCACTTCCCTTCGCAAATCCTGAAAGGACATGTGAGAAAATCACCCACGGTGAGCCTCCAAAAATTTCTTCTACAACAAGCCATCCGCCTTTACTTATATCAACCGGCCCCTCTTTTCCTTTACCTTCGTATATAGCGTGCAATTTTATATATGTCTTACCGAGATTCTCAAAAAAGTCATCCCCGTAAGTATTGTCCGCACCATGATACCATCCGGAATCAACCATGCCGTAAATATCATCCTTGAAAGGTGTTTCAGGATAATTTAACCACTGCTCTCCATTATCAAGCATAAAATTATCATGGAGGAAACCGGTTGATGAGGAAAATCTGTCACCCCTGTCATCAATCCAGTCATCAATTCCATCATGATTGTCATCATCAATCGCTGGAGGAATCAGCAACTGAGGAATATAAATATGATATTGGAAGGGGTCTTCCCATATTTCGATTGCATTTTTCGTATTCTTATTGTCAAGCCATTTTGCAAAAGGCTGACCGTCAACCGAGACAATATTATCAATATCGTAAGTACCATCACCTTTCTTTGGTAGTGTCAGAGAATAGCCGCCCAATCCTTTCGGAAGGTCATATATCATATAACCAAATACTCCGTCGCCAAGTTTTTCATTCCCTTCCATTGTCTCTGACGGGTCATTGTAATCAACATCATGTCCTGCATTTCTTATCCAATAGTAGGTGTATTCAGTTGATGCATCCAGGTCAAATG
Organism: Bacteroidota bacterium; assembly: GCA_021824625.1. GTDB lineage: Bacteria > Bacteroidota > Ignavibacteria > Kapaibacteriales > UBA2268 > XYC2-FULL-35-21. Next base: position 13,047 of record JAKAKE010000145.1, read on the forward strand.
TCAAATTAGCTGTACCATACTTGGGTAGAAATTGTAAAGTATTTCCAGTAGCAGGTTCGGTTATTAAAAAATTATTCGACAGATATTCAAACTGTAAAGGATTCGGCAAAGGTGCGTAATAAGTATATGTAGTTCTAATAGGAGTTATTCTGTCTTCATTGAATATTGTCTTATATTCAAGTTTTGAATATTGAGAATTTTTCGGTGTCGGGTGTGTCATATCAATTTCTTCTCCACCAAGCGAAAGAGCAGCAATAAATTCATTGCGCGGTTGAGGCACTGTACCTGCACAAAAATCAGTCGGCAGTAAATGATAATTTGCTTTTGCTGTATCTATAAAAGTATAACCTTCATAATTGTTAATTCTTTGATATATTAATTGTTTCCAGACTATGTTCCCGTTAT
>JAKAKE010000128.1 GCA_021824625.1 Bacteroidota bacterium
TAGAGTGGCTTGGTTCTGGCAAATGTTCTCACACTATCAAAAAAGTAATGAAAAATGTAAAGCTTTATGTGTAATTAATTATTAGATTATATATAATATTGAATATCAAATCAGTTTTTTCAAAAATATCTTTTCCTCTGAAACTTGGTGATACAACAATCAAATCAAGATCGCTGTCCTTAGTTTGTTTTCCGTTTGCATAAGATCCAAACAAAATAACACTATCAACATCAACATTTTGTGCTGAAAGTAATTCCGTTATTGAAGCCGATAATTTATCTATTTTTTGATTTTCAAAAGCCAATCTATTACCTTTTTTGTATTGTTCAAAATTTCAATTGTTCGAATTTTTGTAAACTGACCATATAATTTATCTAACTCTTCAGGATATCTGGTTAAAACAGAAACACTATCCATTTCAAGTAAAAATCTCATAATATCTTCGGGAAATGACATTTCAAGCTTATTTGAAAGATATTTTAAATTGTGTGTTTTAGGTGCATCTTAATGAAACTTCTCTGCCCATAATCCTTTCAGAGCTTTTTCAAAAGTTAATTGGCACATAAATACACAATATATATATCTTTCGGTACTGAACATGGCTTCTGCAGTACCTAAATCATATATGACTTGTTTAAACCACTCTTCTTTGGATTTGAATGCCATAATCAAAATACTTTAATTTTTTTTCTAATACGTAAAATACCTTGTAATATTATAAATACAATAAACTAAAGAATTTAATATTGCAATTTTTTTTATATGGACATTTCATTAATTTCCTATTCAAGAATTCAGCATTCAGCATTCATAATTCAGAATTTTTTAATATATCGGTTCCGAATACGAAATTGGTTTTGGACCACCGTAACGATACGGCAGATAATTCGGTTTCCACTGCGCCAATTTGACTAACTTGTCAATACGTTCATCTTCAATTAAACGTCCCAATCCTGAATCACGGGCTTCAATTACAACAGCCCTCGCAACTCTATAAGACACGTAACGGATATCGTCGAGAGGCGGGAGAAGCAATCCCTGGTGACGCTGGTCCCAGGTTACCATACTGCTTATCTCCTTACTTGCGGCAACAAACATTTTGAATGTGATTTTCGGCGTCTTTGCAATCAAAGCGCCCAAGCCGATACCGGGGAATATGTACATGTTGTTGCACTGGGACGTATAGAATTTACCATACTTATTTTCTATTGATGGGAAGGGACTACCGAATGCCATCATTGCTTTTCCTTTTGTTATGTTTATTACATCTTCAGGCTTACATTCACTCTTTGAAGTTGGATTTGATAGTGCAAAAATTATCGGCCGCTCAGTATTTTGAGCCATCTGTGTAATAATTTCCTTATCGAACATTCCGGTCTGTGCGGTTACTCCAATCAGTACTGTAGCACCTGAATTATTAACAACCTCCTTCAATGTGATTTTATTTTCATTCTTCGATTTCCAGCCGACAAGATTTTCTCTTTTTTGTGCAAACCCCTTCATCTGTGATTCTAGATTAGGCATATCTTCAGTAATCAATCCGGGCTGGTCAACTGCAAATATTAGTTTGGATGCTTCCTCATCGCTCAGACCTTCTTCCATTAACATTGATTTTATATTATATGCAATACCTGAGCCTGCCTGACCCATTCCGACAATCACGAATTTCTGTTCCTTGAAACTACTCTCTTTGATTTTCATTGCAGTCATCAATGCGGACAGGGCAGTGGCACCTGTTCCCTGTATGTCATCGTTGAAAGATAGAATCCTGTCTCTATAACGTTCCATCAGCATGAATGCTTTATGCTTTGCAAAGTCTTCCCATTGCAGTAAGGCATTCGGAAAGTTTCTTTTTACACCCAAAACAAATTTTTCTATAAAATCATCATATTCTTTGCCTTCAAGTCTGGGTTTCCTGTAACCGAGATAAAGCGGGTCATTAAGCAGTCTCTCATTATTTGTTCCCACGTCAAGCGAAATTGGAAGTGATGTAATAGGGTGTATCCCTCCGCCTGCAACGTAGAGATTCACCTTGCCGATTGGTATTCCCATTCCGTCTGAGCCGAGGTCGCCAAGTCCGAGAATACGCTCTCCGTCTGTAACGACGATAAGGTAAATATGCGATTGATTTATATTCTGGAATATTCTGTCTATAGCTGAAATATTTTCGGGATTGATGTAAACTCCCCTGTATCGCCGCATGATGTGGCTCATCTCCATGCAAGCCTGTCCCACAGTAGGCGTATAGACAATTGGAAGCATTTCGTTCAGGTGTTCGAGTAAAAACTTGTAAAACAGGGTTTCGTTTCTGTTCAGCAAACCTTGCAGGTAAATATATTTTTCGATATCTGTCGGTTTTTTCAGGTATGCTTCGTAGGTGCGGTCAACCTGCACATCAATATTTGAAATTTCGTATCGTAAAAATCCTTCAAGGTTAAGGCTCAATCTTTCATCCTGAGTGAAAGCGGAAGCCTTGTTCAGAAAAGGGTCATTCAAAAGCTTTTGTCCGCGTAAATAAACTTCGAGATATTCTTCACTTGTCAGCGGGTCAATTTTAATCGCAAAATTCTTCATATCAAACTCATAATTATAATCAAATCATTTATGGCACTGAG
>JAKAKE010000209.1 GCA_021824625.1 Bacteroidota bacterium
TCTCCATTGAAAATACTTTCATCAATCATGCTCTCGCCCGAAACCCTCACCAAAAAAGTGTCACGTGGTTCGGGAGAAAGATATGAACCGAGTGCAAGAGTTCCGTCGAATTGTTCCAGTCTTGTGCCTCTGTCTGTAATACCCGCAGGCACCAGCGGCGCCTCGAAGCTATAATGCGATTTTACTTCAACAACTTTTTTTACCTTCATCAAAATCCTTAAAATGCAATAATCAAACCAAAATGGTTTTGAGAGTTTCGCAAATATTGTGCCGTTATTATCTAAAGAGTGTGAATCACTTTCGTTACGACGCCGATAATATCGTATTCCATGTAAGGTTCAATTCGCATCGGCATAAACTGCATGTTGCCGGACTGCAAAAACTCCTCGCCGTCAACGTTGCGGTAAATCTTGACAGTCAGTTCGCCGTTGATTGTGGCAACCACTACCTTGCTGTCAGTTGCGTCAACAACGGAATCTACTATAAGAATATCTCCGTCGCTGATGCCGATTTCATCCAATGAATTTCCTCTTACGCGTGCAAAGAAAGTTGCGGCTGGATGCTCCACGAGAAACTCGTTCAGGTCAATGACCTGGTCAATGTCGCTGTCAACGGGCATAGGAATGCCTGCCGAGACCGACATGGAAAAAAACGGTATGGGCTTGATTGACCCAGGCTGATAAGAATATAATTCGATTACTTCCATAAATCCCCCCAGAGTTATGAGAAAAATAATTTTAAATTTTCAATTTTAAATTTTCAATGAATTTTCAATTTCAAATTTTCAATTCAGTTTTTAGCTTTTGTCTTTTAGACTTTAGCGTCTTATACAGGACCACAGACTAATAGTCTATAGACTAAATACCTGTTTTCAATTCAAAATTCAAAACTCAAAATTCATAATTTAAGAATGTTTCTGTCCCCCCGAACAGAAGCCAAGACTAATATAAAATAAAAACTTTTTGATTCCTAATAAAAAATGAAGAGAGGTGTTATTTATTCAAATTCAAATAAAATAATTTGTCGGTTTTCTCACTTTCTATGCTGGTTACAAATCCAACAAAATTACTGAACGAACCTTCTTTAACCTTACGGTTAAAATAGGCTTTTTCATCATCAGGACTTAGATTTTTTATTTCATTATAAATTCTTTCCTGTGCTTTATATTTAAATTCGAGACAGTCGAAAGTTTTATCTTTTTTCTTATTCATAATACACCTCCTTAGGTGAAATAATTGTCAAAATACCGTAACCATTTATTATATTGACTTGATTGAACATTTTTATTTTATCCAATCTGACGATATGCTTGAAATTCCATGATACAATTGCATCAGCTCTGTAAACTGTTGCTAATGCAACATGCGTAGCATCATCAATCCATTTTTCAGTTAAAATTCCATTTTTGATATATAAATTCCTTAATTCAATAGCTTCATCGGTAAGTTCCAAATACTCTATTCTGTCTCTTGCTGTTTTAGACAATATATCTTTAACTTTCTGTGGGGCACCTTCAAGTTCATAAATAAATATAGGGCTTATTAATATATTAATTAGGTTTTTTTCTACCATGTCGAAGAAGCGAATTGATTCTTTATCGAACTCTTCATCGAGGCAGCCACCTATTACTGATGTATCAATATATATCCTTGGTTTCATAATGCAATATAACAAATATTGTAAAATTGCTATAATAATCAAAATTTAAAGACATGGTGTCACCCCGAACAGAAGCCAAGATTGATATAAAATAAAATAATAATGAATCCTAATAAAAAATGTATGGAGTGGAAATTTATTATTTTGGAATTTGCTTATTCTCCATCTAATTAATTGCTTAACAATAAAGAAGTGCTTTACATTAAACAAAGAAAGAATACTATTTGATAAACATATCAATTTGCAAATTGGTTAATTATCCCCATCAGTGCTTATAATTATTCAACTCTGATAGTAATTGATTAAACAGAGCAAATCAGAATAATTTCTCCTATTAAGTTATAGATTGAATTATAACGAGATATAAAAATGACAAATTGGAAAAATAATTTGGCACAAGGCTTGTCATTATTGTTGTGTGAACATCCGCTATAAGGCATGCCCCATTAATGTAATGGAGCATTGCCTGCAGGGAGCCTCATTGGTGTTGTTTGCTACCCCAAATCCCAATGACGGCTCCATTTTATTTTGTATATTAGCAATTGATGTGCCAGATGTAAGGCATTGATATATAAGATATTGCAACTATTGATAATATAAATTTTTAATTTTCAATTTAAAATTTAAAGTGAATTTTTAATGTTTTAATTTGAAATTTAAAGTGAATTTTTAATGTTTTAATTTGAAATTGTTTAAATCAAAGAATAGAACACCGATTTGACTGATGATACTGATTTTCACAGATTTTTTTACACCTACCCAGACACTTCCTCGAGGAATGTATGCTTCGACTTCTTTCAGCATGAAGTTATAATTTTGACTCTGACTTTGCAACCAAATCTAATGTTTTGTGTTATGTAATTAGTAAGGATATTATTAATTTAATAATGGTTTAAAGATTATTCCGGATTAAATATGAGAATTTCTACTGTTTTTCTTCTGTTTATATTTTGCTTTGCGGCATATTCGAGGATTTTACAAGTTGGAACAAACAAACAATACGATGTGCCGAGCAAGGCGGCGGCTGTGGTTCAGGAGGGAGATACTGTTGAAATTGATGCAGGTATTTACACAGGTGATGTCTGTGCATGGAATAAAAATAATTTGTTGATTAGGGGAACTTCTAGTTATGCTCATCTTGCGGCAGGCGGGAATAACGCACAAGGCAAAGCTATATGGGTTGTTGGGGGAAATAATAATGTAATTGAATATATCGAATTTTCAGACTGCACTGTGCCTGACCGAAACGGTGCCGGAATCCGCTTTGAAGGCACTAACCTTACAATCCGCCATTGCTATTTTCACGATAATGAAGATGGAATTTTAACAGATTCTAATTACAAAAGCGATATTGTGATTGAATCATCGGAGTTTAGTCATAATGGGTATGGAGACGGGTACTCTCATAATCTTTATATTGGTCACGTCAGGAGTTTGACATTCAAGTTTTGTTATTCACATCTTGCTAAAATCGGACATAACCTCAAAAGCAGGGCAAATACAAATTACATTTTGTACAATCGAATAATGGATGAGGAAACAGGAAATTCTTCTATGTTGATTGACCTTCCGAACGGTGGAAGGTCATTCATCATAGGAAATCTGTTAATGCAGGGACCGAATGCGGAGAACAGAAAACTCATTTCTTATGGTGCGGAAGGTTTGACTAATCCTGTGAATGAACTATTTGTTGTGAATAATACTATGGTCAACAAAAGGAGTGCCGGAGCGACATTTGTTGGGATTCAGAACGGAACAACGATTGCAAAAATTATCAATAACATTTTTACAGGACCGGGAGAGGTTTATACAGGAACAGCAGATACCGTAACGAATATACATTTTGCGGATGTGGCACAAGCTTACTTTGCAGATGAGGAAAATTATGATTATAGAATATTTTTCAGAAGTCCCGCATTTGATGCGGGTACAGCTTTAGGTTCTGTATCAGGATTTAGACTAGTTCCTGAATATGAATATATTCATCCAATGTCATACACCCTTCGGATAATTTATGATTATATAGATATAGGTGCTTATGAAGCACCACCGCTGGATGTTGATGATGATTTGTATTTATCCTCATTTACTGTTTATCCCAATCCATGCCATGATTATACAACAATTAGTTTTAATCTTGAGAAAGAGCAAAATATAAATCTGAGAATATCTGATTTGCTTGGCAATGTTTGTTATTCATTAAATACAGAAATGCTTGATATTGGAAAACATCAGTTAAATATCAATGAAGAAATAATCAGTAAACTGCCGACTGGCTCTTATACAATACAAATCAGTTCACCATATTTTTCAAAGACGGAATTATTGAAGGTGGTAAGATGAAATTTATATTAAAATCAATTGCTATTTTACTTATAACATTCACATATTGCTTTTCACAAATCAAGCCAGATACAGCAAATGTTGAATATGCAGTCGTTGATACTTCTCATCTGCATCTCGATATATATCTTCCTAAAGGTGTGCAGAAGCCATATCCCACGGTTGTCTGGATTCATGGCGGTGCATGGATGGCAGGTAATAAAAGCGGAGTCGGAACTATGTACCTGCTGAACAATGGTTATGCTATTGTTAGTATTAATTACAGATTAAGCCAGGAAGCAATTTTCCCTGCACAAATCTGGGATTGCAAAGGAGCAATAAGGTGGGTAAGAGCCAATGCTGAAAAATACGGATTCAATCCTGATAAGATAGGAGTTGCCGGAAGTTCTGCGGGAGGACACCTGGTGGCACTTCTCGGTGCCTCGATGGATGTTCAAAGTCTTGAAGGAGAAATAGGTGGTAATACCGAGTATTCAAGCGATGTTCAGGCAGTTGCAGATTTTTACGGACCCAGCAATTTTCTCACGATAGGAAGTTATCCAAGCACAATGGACCACAATGCTCCCGATTCACCTGAATCCAAGCTGATTGGTTATCCCATTCTGGACAGCATTGAAAGAGCCAAAGCGGCAAGCCCGATTTTCTATGTGGATGGAGATGAACCGCCTTTCCTAATCCTTCACGGGACACAGGATATGACAGTTCCCTACCATCAAAGCGTGGAGCTTGATTCTGCTCTCAGACTTTTTGGACAAGATGTAACTTTCTTTCCGATTGAAGGGGCAGGGCATGGCGGTGGCGGTTTCAATGCCGACAGCACTCGTAACACAGTCATTGGTTTTTTTAACAGGACTTTGAAGGGGACAACGAATGTTGATGATATTGATGTGAGAGATTTTTCGGTTTATCCGAATCCTGCATCCGATTTTATAAATATTAATGTAGGGGTTCAAAATCTTGAACCCCTACAGGTTATACCTATATACAACATATTTGGTGAATGTGTGATGATTCAGGAAATAACATTAAGCTACGAAACAAAAATAAAAATTGATTTATCGAATTTATATCCGGGTGTTTATTTTGTTAGATTCGGAAATGAAACGAAATTATTTGTAAAAGAATAGATTTTAGAATTTTTAATTTGAAATTTAAAATTTATAATGAATTTTTATTGTACTAATTTATAAATTGTTTTGTGTTTTATGTAGAAAGTGATACAAGCTAAGTTTTTTAACACAAAGAACACAAAGAGATTACACAAAGGACACAAAGAATTTTTTAATTTTCAATTTAAAATTTATAATGAATTTTTAATGAACAAATTTTGAAATGATTGAAATAAATAATAAAGGAACTAATAGATAATTGTAAATTGTGTCAGTCTGAGCTTAGTCGAAGACTGATTTGAAGATGGATGTCATACTTCGACTTCGCTCAGTATGACAGGTTTTTTTTAAATTTAATAATTTAACATTAATAATTTAAAATTTATTGAAAATTTAAAATTTCAAATTATAAATTTTTTTGGAGTGTTATATGAAAACTAAAATTACGATTTTGTTTCTTGCTTTCTTGCTTTTTTCAAATTCAGTATTTAGCCAGAAAACAGCAATTATAATTGACCATAGCTGTTGTGATATTACTAAAGTTCCGGATAATTGGGTAGTACAGTCGAAATCAGAATTCAGAATTGCTTACGGGCATACTTCGCACGGAAGCCAGATTGTATCGGGTATGAGTTTGCTGAATAATCTGCCGGGTTCGATTCACACTTATAATAAGGGTGAAGGTTCGCTTTATTTGAATGATGGTTCTTTGCTTCCGGGAGATTTAGGAAATCCTGACCGTACAACATGGGCAACGAGAACAAGGACTATGCTTAATAATAATACATTGAATATTAATATCGTAATGTGGTCATGGTGCGGACAGGTGGATGGCTCCCAGAGTGATATTCAGAATTATCTGAATCTGATGAACCAATTAGAGACAGATTTTCCGAATATCAAATTCATTTATATGACAGGACATCTGAACGGTACTGGTGTGAACGGGAATGTCAACCAGAGGAATGAACAAATCAGGAAGTTTTGCAGAGATAATAATAAAATACTTTTTGATTTTGCTGATATTGAAAGTTATGACCCCGACGGCAAGTATTTTTTGGATAAACGGGCAAACGACAACTGCGACTATTATGAAGCCTCCGTCCAAAAAAACTGGGCTGATGAATGGTGCCAGGCAAATCCGGGTAAATGTGCAGACTGCGGTTGTGCCCACTCAAAATGCCTGAACTGCCAGCAAAAAGGAAAAGCTTTCTGGTGGCTCATGGCGAGAGTTGCCGGCTGGTCGGGAGTAACTGATGTCGAGGATTATGAAACAAACATAAATGGAATTGAAATAAACCCTAATCCCGTTGGTGAATCAACAGAAATCAGGTTTTACAATCCTGCTTATGGAAATGTATCATTGAAGCTGTATGATATGTTTGGCAGGGAAGTGTTAAATGTATTTGAGGGATTTGTTAATATGGGAGAGAGTAAATTTCAGGTGAATACATCAAAACTGAACAACGGAATGTATTATTTGAAGTTGAATTCAAATGGAAAAGTTGAAACCGAAAAGATTGTGGTGTGGTAAGAAAAAAGAAATATAACAATTTGTGATATATGTTGTGTGATATATAACAAAAATCGTAATTTTGTTATATATGATATAATGGAAGAGAAATGAAGTTTGACCCGAATATACCGTTTAATTTACCTGAATTGCCGGGTTCGGTTAATATTGGTAATAATAATTTAACCGATATATTAATAGGAGTCAATAGGGAACTTGCAGAATTAAAGGTTTCATCAGGCACTTTACCGAATCCGCTATTGCTTTTATCGCCTGCTATTATCAAAGAATCACTTGCAAGCTCGATAATCGAAAATATCAATACAACACTCGAAGATGTATTGCAGAATGAACTTTTTCCTGAACCCGAAAGGAAAGAGCAGGACAAAGAAGTTCTTCGTTACAGGGATGCAGTGTTAAATGCATTTAATGAATTAAGAAAATTCCCTTTATCGAACAGAATAATACTCGGCATTCACAAAAAGTTAATCCCGGGGAGAGATACAGGTTACAGGAAAACACAAAATAAAATTGAAAACAGTTTAACAAAGGAAATTCTTTATACACCACCTCCAGCTAATAAAATACAGGAACTAATTAGTAATTGGGAAAAATTCGTTAATTCAACTGATATAAAATTTGACCCTGTGTTGAAAACAGTTATAGCACATTATCAATTTGAAGCTATTCACCCTTTTGGTGACGGCAACGGAAGAACGGGAAGAATACTAATGCTTATGGAATTAGTACAGGATGGAATTTTAAAATATCCAATTCTTTACATAAGCGGGTATATTAATAAAAACAGGGACAGGTATTATGAAGTAATCAGAAATGTTACGATAAAAAATGAGTGGCTTCAATACTCTGCTTATATGTTAAACACAATATACCATCAGGCAGTTGAAACCAAGTCGTTAATCTTTAAAATGAACAATTTGAATAATGTAACAAAAGAAAAGGTAAAGAAATTGCTTCCGAAATTAAGTTCTCCGGATTTGATTGATTCTTTATTTGCATTTCCGATAATTACTCCTGTTAAATTGGGTGATATGCTGAATGTTCATTATACAACAGCAAGCAGGTATTTAAAACAATTGAGCAGAGTAGGAATTCTTAAAGAGAATGTCAAAGGTAAATATCATTTATATATAAATTTTGAATTAATGAAGATTTTGAATAAGATATGAAGAATAACAAAAGATATATAATAATTATCAGCACACTTTTTTTTTCTGCTTTACAAATAGTAAATGCCGCAACCTACACTGCTGACCCGGGCAATTATCTTACTTATCGTGACCTGTTGGCTGAAGGGGATACCCTAATGCTTACACCGGGTAATTATACAAATGGATTGCGATTGAATAATAAGAATGGTACTGAGAATAATTGGATTGTGATTAAATCGGAAGTTCCTCATGAAGCAGTGCTGCTGGGACGAGACGGAAGCAATACTATGGACATAACCGATTGCAGTTATATTAAAATTGAGGGATTGAAATTCGACGGACAGAAAATTCCATATATAGATGCAATCAAAGCTTCAGGCAGTGCATCTAATTGGTCCCATCATATCTGGATTCATAATAATATAATAACAGGGCATGATTCAACACAACAGACATGTGGCGTCTCAACCAAAATCACAAGCTGGGACTGGACAATCAGCCATAATAAAATAATGAGTGCGGGTACTGGTATTTACCTCGGTAACTCAGACGGCTCTATGCCTTTCATTCGGGGAATCATCGAATATAATCTAATACTTAATCCAGTCGGCTATTGTATGCAAATCAAACATCAAAATGTGAGACCGGATTTACCGGGAATTCCAACCCAGCCATCTTCAACAATCGTCAGGCACAATGTTTTTACAAAAAATGACCGTCCTTCTCCTGATGGGGACAGGCCCAATGTGCTTTTCGGAGGGCAAACCATCGCAAGTATGGGTAGTAATGACAGGGTTGAATGTTACGGCAATTTCTTTTATAATAATCCGAATGAGTATTTGCTTCAGGCAACTGGGAATGTGTCTGTTCATGATAATATTTTCGTTAATTCTCCATTAGGAGCAATGAATTTTCAGCCGCACAATAGCCGAAATCCTAAGGAAGTTTTTATTTACAGTAACTCAATATATAATGTTGGAACAGGTATAAGAATCACAAATCCTGTACCTACTGAAAAGCAAATCATTCTTGCTAATGCCATCTTTGCTTATAATCCAATTTCAGCAGAATCAGCTGGTGATAACCTAACGGGAAGAATTGATGAAGCAGATACATTTTTCATTAATCCTGATTCTGTTATTCAGTATATGGATTTTTATCCTAAACCAAATGCCCCTAAAGCTGATGTTGACTTTACATTATTCATGGTAAAAGACACAGATTATGACAAAGATTTCAACGGTAATCCACAAGATTTCACAAGCTTCGGTGCATACTCCGGCGAAGGCACCAATCCCGGCTGGAAGCTGGCTCTGGATATAAAAGGCAGTGGTGTTACTAATGTTGAGGAAAATAATATAGTAGAAAATGGAATTAAAATCTATCCTAATCCTGCATTAAACTTTATTAAAGTATCGGGTGTCAAAAGTGAAGTTGTGATTTATAACCTGATTGGGTATGAGGAATGGAGATGTTATATAAATGATTTTGGAATTATTAATTTCTCAGGATTCAATCAGGGAATGTATATTCTTAAATCGGGTAATGTAATTAATAAATTCATGGTAACAAGATGAGAATATTTATTTTCCTTTTTCTGAACCTATTCATTTCTGTAAAACTTTTCTGTATAGAATTCGAAATTTCGGATAAAAGAATCGGAGATAAAGGCGTTAACTACGTTAATCCTGAAATTTCACCATTTGGAAATTACATGTTATGGATTGAAGTTGACACCACAAATGGTATAAGCGGAAGAGTATGGCAGTGTGGAATAAATCCCAATACGGGGGATTTGATACCATCAAACGGAAAAGGATTTAATCCTTTTTTCACGAACATATACGCAAGACCTGCTGATTGGGGTGTTGACAGTATTGGACTATTTTATGTAGGTGCGACATTTCAGGGACAAATTAAGTTTGTAAGGCCAACAAGTGCGACTTCGGCAATTGTAAATAATGTAGCAGCACCAATTATAAATAAACGCAGGGTATTTTATCCATCACAACTGCCGGGAGTAAATAAACGATTTGTAAGTTATATTCTTAATGATAGTGTTAATGGATTTTCGTCATCCAATCCGCTTAATGACACCTTTCAATTGCGATTGCTGGATATAGATAACCCGGTAAGCGATTATCTGATAGAAGAGCAAGCAAATATTTACCCTGCAACAGTGCCTATGGACGTGATTGTACCGAGATGGATAAAAGGAAGCCCATATTTAACTTATGGATTCAGGGATTCAAATGGGAAAGCACAGGCAAAGGAGTTCGCCGCTTTTGAACCTGAAAAACCACCGATTCCGGTTACAAATGATTTGTCTAATAAAATTGACGGATATCCTGTTTTGAATTCAGAGAATGGAAATCAGTACTTTATGAGCGGAATTAATGCTACTGATACCGCTTATTTTTATAAACGTACTGAGTTCGGAGCAATTTTTGTTAAAAATGAAGAGGTGGTTCCTCAAACTGTTAACCTTAAAAATCCTGCATTTAATCAATCACACGAACCTTTTATATTTAACAATCAGCTATACTCCGTATTTCAAATAAATAATTATGGTGGAAATTTTTTTGAAACGACATTTAATCAACCCGGGGAGATTTGGCTGACAACAATTGACCAATCAACTAAAAAAATGTGGTTGTTAAGTGAATTTGACAGCACTTTGAGTATTTCCGAACCTGAACCGTATATAGGCAATGGTAAGGTCTGGGTGTTTTATTCTGCTGTAAAAATCGAGCCTTCAAAGCCATCTTTAAAAAGACAGTTTCAATTAAGGATATGCGAAACACCAATGAATATAACATCAATAAATGATTATCAAAAATTAAATGAAAATAAATTATCGGTTTATCCGAATCCGGCAGAGAATTATATTTACGTAAATTTTTTCAAAGACGGGGTAAGGATATATGACATGAAGGGTGAGGAGTATAAATCAATAATTGTAAATGGAACCGGAATAATTGATTTATCAGTATTTATTCCAGGTGTATATATATTAAAGTCTGGGTATGATGTTGTCAAATTTATGGTTGTGAGATGAGAATTTTTATCCTACTTGTAATAACTTTTTTCTTTAGTAATTTAACATTATATAGTGAAACAAAATTTAACCCTGGAGATTTAATTAGAGCCGCTGAATATTTAAAAAATAACAGTGGAGTGGCAGTCCTCGTAATGCAAAATGGCAATCTAATTCTTGAGAATTATCACAGCGGAGCTGATGAAAACACGGCAACTCATATTCATAGCTCCACAAAAACAGTCTGGTCAGCAATTGCTGCATTGGTATTGCAGAAAAGACTAATTGAAAGTTATGATGAATTGATGTTACGGAATTACTTTCCGGGATTTATTATACATCATTTAACACATCCGTTAAAAAATTTGCTAATTTGCCTTGAAATATTAATTTCATTTTAGGTGATTTTATGAAATATTTATTCTTGGTGTTTATTTGCTCGTTTTGTATTAATTCGGATTTATTCGCAATCAAAATAAATGAGTACTATCAATTACCAAAATCAATATCACTAACCGATGGAAATTACGAAAAAATAGATTTCACAAATGCCGGATTTTCCGGCAACCATTCAAACAATCCGGGTTTGTATTCTTTTTTCAATTTGAGAAAGGAAAGTAACAGGAAATATAATTTTGAAATAAATAAGACTGAGAAATTACAATCTGATGATACTCTTTTTGTCGGGCCTAATGAAGATACTTTAAAGCCGGAAAATAATTGGTTTTATACAGGGACGATATTGGTTGTTGGAAAAGGCAAAATGATTTTCGATAATGTTAATGTAACAATTGATGCTGATATCGTAGTTTGGGGAGATGAAGCAGAAATAATTGCTGACAATTCAAACCTTTATTTTCCACAGGAATATTTTTACCAAAGAAAAATGATAGTAGCGGGCGGCGCACATGTGTCGTTAACCAATACGACTATGGATTATAACGGATTGCCTCATAATCTGGCTATCACCGATTCTTCGGTTTATACTTTAAAAAATGTAACAATGAAAGGCTTTACTACATGCGGGCTTACCAACACGGCAGAGATAAATGTGGACGGATGCAATGAAACAGGTGAATTTATAATCGAGGACAGCGTGAATATTAACTTTGCGAATGCCAAAACGATTCTTCTGTGGCATTTGGTAGATAAGGGTTCAAAATTCGATATTTCGTTTCCAGATGGTGATAAATCGGTTAATTGGGAGTTGAATAACCTTAGTCCCGGATTAACAAATATTTTTTATAACATTAATTTAGAAAATTGTGAGTCAGTGTTGTGGGGATTAATGCCAAAAACCGGTTCGGAGATACATATAAAAGATTCAAAAATACGCTCCATTGGGGTTTGGTTTAATGGGAAGGACACGACTGAAATTACCGGGTTAGTAAACAATTCGCATTATGATTATTTTTTAGCGCCTTTTTCTGACAGGAGTTTGATATTGGAGAATACCGATGTCCAAACCTGGAGTTTATATCCTTTTGATAATACTGTTATTAATTTAAAAGGTTGTATTGTTGGTGAAATCGGCGCATTTGGCAGGTCTTATGTAACAGGAACAAATTTTATGGTCGATGGTTCGGGGGGATACTTTTTTGCTTCGGATACATCTGTAGTAATAACAACATTCGCAGCAGCAACCTGCAACGTGAGAAGTGAGAGAAATGGTGTAATGCTATTCGGGTATTCTGCACAAACTAATGGGAATATTGCATCAATAGGCAGTTCAATTATGATAATTGTACAAAGCGGATTGGTTGAGTCTCCTATTATTTTGGAAAATTCCGTTTTATGGTTTGCCAATATTTCGGAACCGGCGAATGCAGATATAAATAGTTCGGTTCCGATTATTGGTTCAGCATGGATAGACAAAACACAAACAAGTTTTTTGATGGATTTTAAAAAATATTATCTTTCATACCAGAAGGATGGCTCGGATGAATGGGTTATGATTGGTGATACTTTATACGAGGAAAAAAGAAATGATGTTCTGGGTTTCTGGAATACCGAGAATATGAAGCCGGGTGCTTATCAGATTAGATTGACTTTAGTATCTAATGCAAATGATGAATTCAGTGTGGATGCAGTTAAGAGGATAAACTTGTTGCCCAAAACATTGGATGTAAATGATATGAATACGATTGATGAAATTGGGATTTATCCGAATTCGGCGACGGATTATATTGAAATAACGAATCCTCTCAATTGTTCAGAAATACGCATTTACAATACCCTCAGTGAATGTGTAGTCGCTGTAGAGACAGGTCTGAGGCCTGTCTCTTCGGAAAGAATTGATATTTCGGGTTTGCCGGCGGGAGTTTATTATATTAGAATTGGAAATTCAATCAATAAATTTATGGTGGTGAGATGAGAAATATATTAATTTTTTGTGTTTTCTTTATTTCAATCAATTTTGCAATATTTAATATTAAAAAAGAAAAGGGCTTTTCAATTTTTTTTGCTTATTAATAA
>JAKAKE010000151.1 GCA_021824625.1 Bacteroidota bacterium
TTTTATCAGTTTTATTGATATTAGCTGGTAACTGTTATTGTCAGGCTGATATTGATTGGGGTACATTTTATTTAGGTCCATTTATTTCTCATAAAGCAGGATTAAATCTAAAAAATGTTTATCCCGGAGAGAAGAAAATCATCAGAATTAATAGTATTCCTGATATTGGTGTAACATGCTTTTATACCTTATCTAAAGAAACTCAAAACATTGGGATTAATATGGAACTAGGGTTTTCAACATATTCCTTCAAACACAAATTCCCTTTTGATGAGAATAAGTTTATGAGTTATCAGGCAAGCTGTGTGACATTTTTTGTGAGTTATTATCTGTGGGGTTTTTCAATCGGACCAACAATAGGATTCCCAATAAATTGGAATGTTTATGTTAGTGACCCAAACATTACTGTTAAACAGAAAAGATCAAGATTTTTCGAAGGATTAAATTTGAATTATTTTATTCCATTGTTATTGAAAGATAAAGAAAAGCTGAATCTATATTTTAATTTTGAACTTAATTATATAACTGCTGACCAATTTTCAGAACATGATTCAACGTCAGGATATGAATCTAATTACAAACCGAGTATATTATCATTTGGTTTAGGATTGAATTATTTGTTTAAATTGGGTGATTAAGAAAATGTTTTTTAAATAATTTTATAGCTATGAAAACAAAAATAATTTTCGCTTTGTTTCTGTTCGCATCTTTTCTATTTTACGGATGCGTATCCTTGTATTACGGTCAGGATGATTTTCTGAGGTTTGCCAGCACACCTGAAACTCAGTCTCAATATGAATTATATATTGAACAAAATGCTCCTTCAGAGAATGCCTACATAGCTGTACAAAGACTGGCTGAGCCTTTTCTTTTGGATAAAGACTGGGACAGAGCAATCGGAGTATATCAAAAATACAAACCGATGTTTCCCCTCATACAGGATAGGTTTGACAAAACAATCGAAATGCTGAAGAAACCAGAACAAAAATTGATTGTAAAAAATTTGGGAAAAGGAATAAACACAATTGAAGATGAATATTCTCCCATACCGACAGCTGACGGGAAATTACTATATTTCACCGGATACAGCAGGGCTGGTGGTATAGGGGGAGAAGATATATTTGTTTCTGAGAGTGATAACAAAGAACAATGGCAAAATGCCACTCAACTTGGGAGGGTAATTAATACAAACACTCATGAATATTCATCTTCTATATCAACAGACGGAAATCAACTTATTATTTTCGGAAATTATTCTGAAAGTTTTGGTAAGGGTGATTTGTTTTATTCCGATAAAACTTCGAGAGGTTGGGCAACAGTAAAACATTATCCCGAACCAATAAACTCATCAAACTTCGATTGTGACGGCAAACAGACTAGCGATGGTAAAGCATTATTGTTTGTAACAGACAGATACGGATGTGTAGGAGATTATGTAACAAAAGGGACCTACAGTCACGGAAGTTATTGGGGTAATACAGACATTTTCGTATCTATTAAAACAAGAGAAGGATGGAGTGAGCCGATTAACTTAGGAGAAGTAATAAATACACCTTTTGCAGAAAGAAGTCCTTACCTTCATCCTGATGGAAAGACATTGTATTTCAGTTCCGAAGGACATTATGGAATGGGCAGGTTAGATGTATTCAAATCAACAAGGCTGAAAGATGACTCATGGACTGAATGGAGCGAACCTGTAAATTTGGGTAAGGAAATAAACGGAACCGGAGAAGATTGGGGATATATTGTTACCACCCAGGGTGATATTGCATATTTTGCCGCTGAGAACAAATCCGGAAGCATTGGTAAGCAGGATATTTATTCGATTACATTACCACAGGAAGCAAAACCTGAAAAGGTAATAACTGTTCAGGGAAAAGTATTAGATGACAAAGGAAATCCCCTCGATGCAAATATTGTATGGGAAGATATTGACACAAGACAGCAGGTTGGTACTCTCCGGAGTGACCCACAAACAGGAAATTATTTTATTGTGCTGCCTATGGGTAAGAATTATGGCTATTATGCAGAGAAGCAGGGATACTACCCCAGTTCAAGAAATATAAACCTGAAGGATGGAAAAATACCAGATAAGGTTAATGAAGATATTGTTCTCTTTTCAAAGGAAGCAATGATCGAGAAAGAAGTGAGGATAAATAATTTATTTTTTGAATATGATAAATATGAATTATCACCAAAATCATATCTTGAATTGGACAGGTTAGAAGAAATATTGAAAGATTTTCCCGGGAATAAAGTTGAAATTTCAGGTCACACAGATAACTTAGGTGGGGACAACTACAATAATAAACTCTCTCAACAGAGGGCTCAGTCTGTGGTAGATTACCTTGTGAGTAAGGGATTGCCAGCGAATAAATTTATAGCAAAAGGATATGGGAAATCAAAGCCTTTAGCAAAAAATGACACGGAAGAAGGCAGAGCAATGAACAGGAGAGTAGAGTTTAAGATAATGAAGTAAATTCATGATTTAAAATTAAGGAGAGCGTGAGAGTATTGAGATTAATATAATTTACAGGTAAGTAATCAATTTGAAATAAATCGAGTATTAAGTTCGTTATGATATATTAATTAATAATAAAATTGTGAAAGAAAAAAATGACAACAAAAACATTACTGAATGAAATATATACATTACCTGTAAATAAGAGGATTTTTCTTGTTGAAAAAGCTATAGAATCAATAAGAAGTGAAATCCCTGCTAAGAAATCACTTAAAGAAGCTGCACTTAAGCTTGTTTCTGAATATTCAATAAATAAAGAATTAACATCATTTACAGATCTTGATGCCGAGGATTTCTATGAAGCGAGGTGAAATCTGGCTTATAAACCTTGACCCTACATTAGGTGCTGAAATAAAAAAAACGAGACCGGCTGTAATTGTTAATGATGATGAACTTGGTGTATTACCTTTGAAAGTAGTAATTCCATTAACTGACTGGAAGGACAATTATAGAATAGCTCCATGGATGGTAAAAATTTTACCAAATAAATCAAACAACCTTAACAAAGTATCGTCAGCAGACTGTTTCCAAATTCGTTCAATTTCTGAGGAAAGGTTCATCAGAAAAATTGGAAAACTAAGTGACTCGGATTTGAATTATATAAAACAAGCCATATTAGTCGTTCTTAAATTATTCTGAGATAATTATTCCCCAATTATTTTTATTAAAGCTCTTTTTTTTCGTTTGCCGTCATATTCACCATAGAAAATTTGTTCCCAGGGACCGAAATCGAGTTTGCCGTTTGTAATTGCGACTGTAACCTCACGTCCCATCAGCTGTCGTTTCAGGTGTGCATCTGCATTATCTTCAAAACCATTGTGTCTGTACTGATTGTATGGCTTTTCGGGTGCAAGTTTTTCGAGCCATGATTCAAAGTCATTGTGTAACCCCGACTCATCATCATTGATGAATACGCTTGCTGTGATGTGCATTGCATTGACTAACACAATACCTTCTTTGATACCGCTTTCACGGACTGCATTATCAACTTCGGGTGTGATGTTGATATATGCCCTGCGAGTGGGCGTGTTGAATACAAGTTCTTTGCGAAAAGATTTCATAATTATTTCCTAAATAAATGTGATAAATGTCATTCTGAACTTGGTTCAGAATCCATAGTGTTAATAAAATTGTTCATACAAGTCATTCCAATCAGGATTATCTTTTTCAATTAGATTTATTTTCCATTGGCGATGCCAAGTCTTCAATTGTTTCTCTTTTTGTATAGCATATCTCACATCCTCAAACATCTCATAATATACTAAATTATGAACATTGTATTTTGAAGTAAATCCAACAATCATATTATTCCGATGCTCATACACTCTTCTTGATAAATCGTTAGTCATACCAACATATAAAGTGCCATTCTTTTTTGAAGCCATTATGTAAACATAGTATTTTGGCATTTATTTTATCTTATATTCAAATAAAAGTGGATGCTGAACCAAGTTCAGCATGACAAAGTCACGAAACAATAAATGCTGAACCAAGTTCAGCATGACAAAATCACTACAAAATGGATGCTGAACCAAGTTCAGCATGACAAAGTCACGAAACAATAAATGTTGAACCAATTTCAGCATGACAAAGTCACTACATAATGGATGCTGAACCAATTTCAGCATGACAAAGTCACTACATAATGGATGCTGAACCAATTTCAGCATGACAAAGTCACGAAACAATAAATGCTGAACCAATTTCAGCATGACAAAGTCACGAAACAATAAATGCTGAACCAATTTCAGCATGACAAAGTCACGAAACAATAAATGCTGAACCAAGTTCAGCATGACAAAATCACTACATAATTGATGCTGAACCAATTTCAGCATGACAAAGTCACTACATAATGGATGCTGAACCAAGTTCAGCATGACAACTTTATTTACAAAATTATTAAAAGAATAATCAATTGACATTGTTTTTAGAAAATTTCATTAATTTGCATAATTACAAATTACTTATATTTTTTCGGTTCATTTTAAGTTAAAGGATTTATGTATATCTCTTATAAGTGGTTGCAGGAGTTTGTGGAGTTTGATTATACACCTGCTGAATTAGAGCATATTTTGACTATGCTGGGTATTGAAGTTGAATCTATTATTGATTATAATAATAAGTACGAAAAATTTTACACTGCAAAAGTTTTGAGTGTTGAAAAACATCCGAATGCTGATAAATTAACTGTTTGTAAGGTTAGTCTTGGTAATGAAGAAAAAGAAGTTGTTTGCGGAGCACCGAATGTCGCAACAGGGCAGATGGCTGTGCTTGGAATTGTCGGAGCGATTGTACCACAAAATGGGATGCTGCTTGAAAAAAGGGAAGTGAGGAAAGTGGCTTCCGATGGGATGCTTTGCAGCAGGTTTGAACTTGATTTAGGAGATGACAGGAGCGGAATTTGGGTGTTACCTGAAGATGCACCAGTTGGAGTTCCAATTGCAAAATATTTGAATATTGATGATGTTGTTTTTGATATAAGTGTTACTCCAAACAGGGCTGACTGTTTAAGTCACATTGGGATAGCAAGGGAAATTGCAGCCTATTCGGGTAAAAAAGTTAAAATTCCTGAAATTAAATTCAATGAAACTGCTCAAAAATCCGAAGATGTGGTGAAGGTGATTATCGAGGATATTGACAGATGTCCACGCTACACAGCAAGAGTTGTTAAGAATATAAAAGTGAAGGAATCACCTGAGTGGTTGAAAAGTAAATTAACAATACTCGGAATGAGGCCCATCAATACAATCGTTGATGTTACAAATTATATTTTACTTGAATGTGGACAGCCGCTCCATGCTTTTGATTTGAATAACCTGAATGAAAAAACAATTATTGTTAAGACTGCAAAGAAAGGCGAGAAATTCACCACACTCGATAGCAAGGAAAAAATTCTTGATGATAAGATGCTGATGATATGCGACGGAAAACGTTCGGTTGCTATCGGTGGAGTGATGGGTGGTGAGAATAGTGAAATTGGCAATGACACAAAAGATGTATTACTCGAATCTGCTTTTTTCAATCCATCGTCAATAAGAAGAACAGCAAAGAAGTTAGGAATACAAAGCGAAGCATCATACAGGTTTGAAAGAGGGGTTGATATTGATAATATTATTTACGCTTCAAACAGGGCTGTACAGCTTATTTCAGAGATTTCCGGCGGTGAAATTTTAAAAGGAATAATTGATGTATATCCTGAGAAAAAAGAATTGCAGAAAGTTAAATTGAGATTTCAGAGAGCAGGAGAAATTATTGGTGCTGATATTCCTGATAATAAGATTGAAGAGTTGCTCTCTTCATTACAATTCAATATTGTAGAAAAGAAAAAAGAATATATTGTTTTTGAAGTGCCATCATTCAGAGTTGACATTTCTCATGAGATTGATTTGATTGAGGAAGTTGCCAGGGCATATAATTATGATAATATCAGTCCTCAATATACTTCCACAATTGACTTCAGCGGAGAGGGTGTGCCTAAGGTTCTTGCAGTGCCATTCCTACGTGAGGAGCTCACAAATTATTTTGTGATGAATGGATTTAATCAGATTCTCACACAATATCAGACTGACCCGAAGTCATCTGGTATAATCGGCGAGGATTCGATTAAAATTTCTAACCCTCTCGGAGAGGAATTGTCTTTGATGAGAACATCAATAATTCCATCTGTGCTGAAAGCAATTAAAAGGAATATAAGAATTGGAAAGAATGATTTGAGGCTGTTTGAAATCGGGAAATCATTTCATAAAGTTGCTCAAAGTCAGGATACATACATTAAAGGAATTAAAGAAAAGGAAACTCTGATTGCCGCAATGACAGGCAAGAAACATCCGAGGCAATGGTCTGTTCAGAGTAGTGGATCCGGCTTCTATGATATAAAAGGTTTATTTGAAAACATGAAAAATTATTTTCATTTGGATAATCTTTCGTTGGAGAAAAATTCTGATGAAAAAAATATTTTTACGGTAAATTCACTAATTGTAAAATTAATTGATAAAGAAATCGGAAGATTAGGAGAGATTTCCGGGAAATTGTTAAAGGAATTTGAAATTGAAGAATCAGTGTATTTAATGGAACTTGAACTCGAGAACATTTATAATTTACCGGAATACAATGCACAATATAAACCTGTATCTCAATTTCCTGTTGTGGTGCGGGATGTAGGATTTGTTATTGACAATAATATTGAATCGGTTAAAATTTTGGATTTAATAAAAAATAATGGAGGCGGATTATTTAATGATGCCGGAATCTTTGATGTATATGCAGGGAAAAACATAGCTGACGGAAAGAAAAGCATTGCATTCTCATTAAGCTTTTCATCACCCGGTAGAACACTGATTGACGAAGAAGTTGATGCTTCGGTTGCCCAGATTGTGCAAGCAGTCGAGAAGGAATTTGGTGCAGAATTGAGAAAATATTAATTTTTATAATGAATAACTACTGCTTTTTAAGTAGTTGAAAATAATCACCCGTACTACGGGATTTATCCCTGTACAAGTAAGTGACTAAATTCAAATGTGGTGGTATGACTTAACCACTATCTGAAGGTGGTGGCTATTCAATAGGATAATAATTCTTTATTATATACTAATTGAACGGTTTTCATTATGGCAGAGAACCAAACAGCTGAGAATGATTTTAATCTATTCAGCCAGCCCGATGCAGAGCTGAAGACTGCTCTTGAAAAGATGAGCGAAAGCGTAGGACTCCTGATTAATGCACTCCAATCCGCCGAGTCGGAAAATGCATGGCTGAAAGATAAAGTAACCGAACTCGAAAAAGTCTATGACCGGTTAAAAGACAAAGAAAAGCTCGAGGGGAGGGTCAAAGAGCTTGAAATCAATGAGCAGAACATTATTTATGTTCAGCAGGAACTATCCCGCAAAAATCACGAGTTGAACAGCAAAGATGAAGAAATTCACAAGCTGAAAGACAACATTTCGATGCTCGAAAGCCGAATCATCGAATTAGAAAATGAATTAACTGTACCTGCTGATACAATTGTACCAGGTGTATCTATTGAGGAAGTCAAACAATACAAAGATGCAATTGAATCATTCAAAAGAGTAGTAGAAGAAAAAGAATTATTGCTTCATAATTTAAACCATAGGAATGAGGAATTACAAAATTCATTCAATGAATCTGTGAAAATGAGTGAGAGCCTCGAGGCAGAATTGCTCTCGATGAGGACTTTCAATGATAAGATTCTTTCGGAATTGAAAGATGAACAAAGAAATAAAATGATGTATGAGTCAAAGAATAAATTAATTGATGACCTGAAAGAACAGTTGAACAGAATCAGTTCGCAGAGTATCGAGAAGGAGAATGCAATAGAGGAGTTGAGTAATAAATATGGCGATTTGCTGGAAGAAAATAAGCTTTTGAAAGATTCGGCAGGCGATAAAGATTTTTACACAAAGCAGGCTGAAGGTTTGCAGGAGCGGTTGATGACTGCAAACAACGAGCTAATCATTAAAAACAACCAGATTAATGAACTTCGTAAAAAGCTGGATGAACAGAATGACAGTATAGCCGAAAAAGTACACGAAATAGATAAGCTTTCCGAACGGCTTGATGGATACAAACATCAGTCTGAGGATTCGGAAGAGACAAAAACCGACCTATCTGCATTTAAAGAAAAATACCTTGAAACCTGTAATGAGATTGCCACCCTGAAGGCAAAGAACATGGTACTCGAAAAGAAAATCTCCGAAGTCAACGATGAAATCCGGAAACACAACGAAGAAAAGTTATTGCTCAATACCAAGCTGGAAACCTGCATACAAAAGGTAGAGAAGATGATGGGTGCGAATTGAGTGTATAAAATAAATTATAATAAGGTGGTAAACTAAAAAAAAATGTTGCATTGTATTTTATAATAATGTATGTTTGAGAAGCTAAAAGAGGGATATTGATATTTGGTTTAA
This sequence comes from Bacteroidota bacterium, assembly GCA_021824625.1. Classification (GTDB taxonomy): domain Bacteria; phylum Bacteroidota; class Ignavibacteria; order Kapaibacteriales; family UBA2268; genus XYC2-FULL-35-21. The sequence continues at coordinate 8,452 of JAKAKE010000151.1, forward strand.
AAAAAATCATTTTTTAGCTGATAATAAATTATATTTGTAAACTTTAATTAAATTACTTTAGCCAGATGGCACAAAAATTACGGGTATTTGTCGGCGGGAATGCCTACCCGTTGAAGGGTGATAACGAGAAGTTGATTCAATTGGCTGCCGAAGAGGTGAACAGCCAGTTGGAACAGTTAGGAAGAAAGCACTTTGGGGAAACAGAGGTTAGGTTATCGGTACTTGCGGCTTTGAATATTGCAGAAAAGCAATTAAAGCTCCAACAACAATATGATATAGACAAGGGGTTTGTTGTAAAAGAAGTTGAAAAAATATCGGATTTGATATTGGAGAATCTTGGGAATAGAGAAGGTTGATTAGGAGATTAATCAGGTTGTTGGTGGATTTATCATAGTTTTTTTATTAATTAAATAATTTCAGATAAGATATAGATGTTTGATTTTTCAATAGCAACACAAGAACATTCTATATATTGTAACGTAAAAAAGCTATACTGTTGTTCTTTGACAGGAAATTTAACCCATGGTTATGGGTATGATTATTAGCCGCATTGTACTATCGTTAAATTAATTAATGAGCGGAAAGAACCGTTAGTAAAACAAAAAGGGAAATCAGCTCTGGCTATCTATTGCAGGCCTCATCCGCATTCGTGCGGAAACTGCTTTGGTTCAGTGGAAGCAAGAAATATTCAGGTGGTTACCCACCGTGTATAGTTGGGTTCTTTACCACTCTATAACGTTTAAGCGTTAGTGGAATGCGGTTTTTTTTTATTTAGGGAATGGGGAGTATTAAAAATCCAACTGAATCCCCCTTTAATAAAGGGGGAAAAAAGTTGGAATATTTTTTAAATTTTTATTAATAATGAAAAAGGGTTTTAATTAAGGGTTACTGCCGAAAGGCAGATAAAAATATTAAAGGGGTTTGTTGTTATATAGATTTAGAGGTGTTTTAAAATGAGTGATATAATGATAATTGTTTTAAGCTTTGTTGGCTTAATTTTAGGATTTATTATTTCCTACATAATATCGAATAAAATTGTAACGGCTAAAATAGCATCGGCAGAACAGAGCGTTGAAAAAATTGTGAAAGAAGCTGAAAAAGAAGCAAGTAATATTAAAAAGGAAAAACTTCTGGAAGTAAAAGAGGAGTGGCACAAGCGAAGACAAGAGTTTGAAAATGACACTCAATCGAAAAGGGCGAAAATCCAGCTTGTCGAAAAACAGATGAAAGCACGCGAGGATTCAATTGAAAGCAAGATTGACATTGTCAATAAAAAAGAAAAGAGCCTGCGTATTTTTGAGGAAGATGTTAAGAAAAGGGAAAATGAATATAAATCAAAAGAAGTGCAGTTAAAGGAATTGATTCAGAAAGAAATCCAACAGCTCGAGGTTATCAGCGGTTTGTCGCGTGAAGAAGCCAGGAAGCATTTGCTCGATAATTATATAAATGAAGCTAAGGCAGATGCCGCCCAATTGGTAAAACAAATCAGGGATGACGCACAAGCGGCGGCTCAAAGGGAAGCACAGACAATTATTATCCAGGCAATTCAAAGGAGTGCTTCCGACCATAGCGTAGAAAGCACTGTTTCAGTTGTCAATCTCGACAGCGACGACATGAAGGGAAGGATTATAGGACGTGAAGGAAGGAACATCAGGGCGTTCGAATCGGCTACAGGTATTGATTTAATAATTGATGACACACCCGAAGCCGTTGTCATTTCTGGATTCGACCCATTCAGGCGTGAAGTGGCTAAAAGGGCACTTGAAAAACTGATGACTGACGGAAGAATCCATCCTGCGAGAATAGAAGAGGTAGTCGAAAAGACAAAGCATGAAATTGAAGATGAAATAGTTCATATAGGTGAAAATGCCGCTATCGAGATGGGTTTGCATAACATTCACAGGGAATTACTCAGGCTTGTCGGCAGGATGAAGTACAGGTCGAGTTACGGACAGAACCTTCTGAGTCATTCTGTCGAAGTGGCTTATCTCTGCGGTTTGATGGCGTCTGAACTTGGGATTGATGCTAATCAAGCCAAAAGAGCGGGTTTACTCCACGACATAGGCAAGTGTATTGACCAAAATACCGAAGGTCCTCACGCTTTGCTCGGAATGGAAATCGCTAAGAAATATCGTGAAAACCAGATTATATGCAATGCAATCGGTGCCCACCATGAAGACATTGAAATGGAAACTCCGATTGCCGTACTTGTTCAGGCGGCTGACAGCATAAGCGGTGCAAGGCCCGGTGCAAGGAGGGAATCTCTGGAGAATTATGTGAAGAGGCTTGAAAAACTCGAGGCACTTGCCCAGGGATTTGAAGGCGTGGCAAAAACATTTGCAATCCAGGCAGGCAGGGAAATCAGAGTAATAGTCGAGCCTGAAAAGGTTGATGATACAAGTGCCGATAACATGGCGGCAGAAATTTCACGCAGGATTGAAGGAGAGATGGAATATCCGGGCCAGGTGAAAGTTATTGTGATTAGGGAGAGGAGAAGCGTAGCTCTGGCGAAGTAAGAAAATAAAATAAACAATTAATTTGAACCCACGAGAATTATCGTGGGTTTTTCATTTGGAACAAGTGATTCATATCTTTATAATAAATTATTTGGTTTTTAACTTTAATATAATCTTGTTTTACTGAATATTAGTCTATAAATTTGAATTAGAAAAAATTAGTTGATAGTATATTTATTAACAAGGTTAATGAATTATACATTATCAAAACATGCAAGAAAAGAATTAATAAACCGTCAAATTCCAAAAGATTTGCTGGAGAAAGTATTGAATGAACCGCAACAAATTATAGAAGATGAATTTGATACTTTTATTTATCAGTCTATTATACAATTTCCTAATGGTAAGGATTATTTAATCAGAATAATTGTTGCGGAAAGAGAACCTTTACATGTTATAACAGTTTACAGAACATCAAAAATTAAGAAATACTGGAGATAATAAAATGAAAATAGATTATGACCCGGAAGTTGATATTTTAAGAATAATCTTTAAGAATGTAAAAATTGAAGAAAGCGAAGAAGAAAAGCCCGGTATGATTTTAGATTATGATATTGATGGTAATATTGTTGGAATTGAAATACTTCATGCTTCAAAAAGAATAGAAAAGCCCCAGTCTGTCGAATATGCTGTTGCTCTTTGATAAAAATTATAACCACCACTGAATCCCCTCCTTATTTAAGCAGGGGAAGGAAAGGGGAGGTGAAAAAAATAAATTCAGGAGGAAAGAAAAATGAAAAAGAAAAATGTAGGGACAGAACATTGTTCTGTCCTCGTATGCGCATTGTTTGTTTTTACCGTTTTGTTTTTGTGCTTGCCGCAACAGGCGAAAGCACAGGTAATTGATACATGTTGGTGTTTCCCATTATCTTATCCACCAACGCATCAACTTGTAAATCAGGACTCTGCAATTGTCTTTGACACTTGTGGTATCAGGTATCCATCTGCAAATTGCGATTCTGCTTATTGGAACAATACCGGATGGAATTATTATCCTGAGGCAAAAGGAAAAGTTTATGCAAAATATTATTGGGATGTAAGATTCGCTGTTCCTGCTATTGTATTAGATTCAGTTCGTGGTGATTCGCTTCTTTATGTAACACATGATGCAATTGATAGTATTAATTATCCAAATATTAAATATGGCTTTAAGCAGTTAGAAACTATTTATGGAACATATAGATTGCGAAAAGTTCATCCTGATGAGATAACAGGGTCACGTAGCCGATATTTCAGATTATATTTTGATAATTATGTAAAGTTTGGAGAGGTTGAATATTATTTAGATACAATGTATAATGTTTATTGCGAATTTGCTAATTGGCCTTCTTTAACAGGTAGTGATGTAAATGATAATAATATAAATAGTGATTTCAAAATTGAAATTGACGCATCACAATCATTCATTAAAATTTTATCAATTAATAATTTGAGAATAAAAAGTATTAGGATACATACCATTTTGGGGGAATTACTTTATTATTCTTCTCTTATAGACAATGATAATTACATCATAAATATTAATAATTATTCAACAGGTATATACATATTAGCAATAAATAAACAAAATTTTAAATTTTTTATATTGAGGTAGTCTGGAGAATTTGTAATAATAAATTAGTTTATACGTAAATTACATATATAATAAGATGACTCATTATTTGAGGAGTTGCTATAATGGGAATGTTTCAGAAAAGAGTAAAAGTTTTCAATCCAATTGACAACAATAAATTTTTCGAGGAAAATTTTTGGATTGATACCGGTGCTTTATATACTTTAATTCCTCAAAATATGTTAGAAAAAATAGATTTTGAACCAGAAGGAACAAAGAATTTAATTTTTGCAAATGGTAAAACCGATAGAAAGCTTTTTGGTTCATGCAAATTCGAAATTGAAGGATTACCGGATAGAATAACATGCCCTGTTATTGCGGGTTCAACCGGCTCTTTATATTTATTAGGAGCAACTGCTTTAGAAAATTTTGGAGTTGAGGCTGACCCAATTAATAAAGAACTCAAACCGATTTTTGCTATTATTGGTGGATTCAGAGGATCAATATAGTTTTGATAATCGGAATATAATAATTTTGTTAATATTATCTATCCTTTCACTTTTGCAACTATCAATGTAATGTCATCGAACTGCTCTTTGTTTTCTGAATAAGATTGAACTTCGGTTATTATTCGATTCATAATTCTAACTGCAGAATCAGATTTATTATTTAGCATAATAA